>CAMBRL010000153.1 GCA_945870105.1 Chitinophaga pinensis | reverse complement strand
TGAAGCCGCGGGTTCTTATGAAACAAGAGCACTTTATTTAACCACTACAAAATTTCTCGTTTCAATTCCGGCAGATGTTACAACGTTAAGATTGTAAATACCTGCAGCTAAATCTTCTGTAGAAATTGTCATTACGCGGTTTCCAGCGTTTACATTGTTTAATGAAGTTGACTGAACCAATGAGCCATTAACGTTGATAACATTAACAGTTACATCAGAAGTTTCTTCAGTACTGAAATTGATGTTCAATACACTCTGTGCAGGATTTGGATAGATATTCAATCCAATGATAGAAGCGTTTTCTTCAACTCCTGTTAAACTTGCAGAAGGCAATTCTACTAAATCACCACCAGTGGTTAATGCAGCCCATAGTCCGAAAGCTTCACCACCGCTGTTGTTTGCAGGGTTAAAGAAACCTGATGCAAGAACAACTAAAGCTTGTCCGTCAAGATTAAGTGTTGCAAGCGGAGCCTGGTAAGCAGCTACCGGTGTAGTTCCTGCGTTATCTCTTACTTCCACTATATAATCAGCAGTTGGTAATTGAAGATATCCTTCAAAATTACCATAGCTGAAATCGTTAAACAATTCTGCTGGAGTTCCGGATGTTTCCCATACAGAAACAGTTGGTGCATCTGTTGAACCATGGAATACCAATACATCTGTGTTTGTTGATACAATGGCTTCATCCTGACCCATTGGGTATACATACAAATCAAATGGAGTTGCAGGTGAATAACCTGTTGGGCTTACAATACCGTTAGCAACGATGATGTATTTTTCACCTGAAGCCAATGAGTAAGGGAATGTTGCAATTGCATCACCAACTGATGTGCTGTTTGCCGGAGCAATTGACACTTCAATTTCAACACCTGCAGGTACTTCTACGAAAGAACTAGCTGTGCGGAAAGCAAAATCGTTAATCACTAAATCGCTTCCAAGATATACGTCCACAGTTGCTGCAGCAGCATCTGCTGAGTTATGTATCACCTGGATATCAGCAGTTGATTCTGGTAATTGTACTAAAGCACCACCTGATGGTAATGCAACCCATAATCCGAAATCTGCACCGTTGCTGTTGTTAGCAGGGTTTAAGAAACCTGAAGCTAAAACTACTGCTGCTGCATTTTGCAATCCTAGGGTTGCCAAAGGAGCATCGTACGATTTTACAGTTGTAGTTCCTGCATTGTCACGCACTTCAATAACATAATCAGCAGTTGGTAATTCTAAGTATCCTTCAAAATCACTATAAGTGAAATCGTTGAATAACTCACCTGCACCAACACCTGTTTCCCAAACTGATACAGTAGGTGCATCTGTTGATCCGTGAAACACCAGAACATCTGTGTTTCCTGAACTTGCAGCTGCATCCTGACCCATTGGGTATACATATAAATCAAAAGGAGTTGCAGGTGAATAGCCTGTAGGACTTACAATACCGTTAGCAACGATGATGTATTTTTCACCTGAAGCCAATGAGTAAGGGAATGTTGCAATTGCATCACCAACTGATGTGCTGTTTGCCGGAGCAATAGACACTTCAATTTCAACACCTGCAGGTACTTCTACGAAAGAACTAGCTGTGCGGAAAGCAAAATTGTCAATTACTAAATCGCTTCCAAGATATACGTCAACAGTTGCTGCTGCAGCATCTGCTGAGTTATGTATCACCTGGATTTCGGCAGTTGATTCAGGTAATTGAACTAATGGACCACCGCCTGGCAAAGCAACCCATAATCCGAAAGCTGCACCGTTGCTGTTGTTAGCAGGGTTTAAGAAACCTGATGCAACAACTACTGCTGCTGCGCCTTGTAAACCTAATGTTGCCAATGGAGCATCATACGATTTTACAGTTGTAGTTCCTGCATTGTCGCGCACTTCAATTACATAATCTGAAGTAGGTAATTCAAGGTATCCTTCAAAATCACCGTAAGTGAAATTGTTGAATAACTGTCCTGCAGGTACAGCTGTTTCCCATACTGATACAGTTGGTGCATCAGTAGAACCGTGGAATACCATTACATCGGTATTTCCCATCATGTTTGCTGTTTCCCGACCTATTGCGCTAACATACAGGTTAAAAGGTGTTGCCGGTGAATAACCTGTTGGGCTTACAATACCGTTTGCAACAATCACATATTTAGTGTTTGCCGTAAGGTTGTAGTTAAATGTTGCAATAGCCTGACTAACATTTGTACTGTTAGAAGGTGCAATGGCAACTGCTGTTGCTCCCGCTGGAACGTTAACAAACGGACTTGCTGTGCGGAAAGCAAAATCGTTAATTGTTAGTGTGCCGTTTACATAAACGTCAACAGTTGCGGCAGCTGCATCTGCTGAGTTGTGTATCACTTGTACACGCGCATTTTGCGCGAAGACCGAGGTGATACCGAATAATCCGGTCGTTACTAAAAAGAGAAATTTGTTTTTCATTTTGTAGGATTTTAATTGGTTTAACATGGACATATAACATCGCTGTGTTTTATTTTGTTTAAAGAAAATATAAATAAGTTAAACAAAATAATTAATCAATTGAAAATCAATGATAAAAAATGTAGTTTATACTGCTCTTTTATCAAACAGGAAGGATTTTAGAGTAAAAAATCAGTGCTGAGGGCATAAAAACTAACTTGCAGCCCCAATTCATTTTAATGAAGCATCCCGATAAAAAAAGCCTTTACCAACTGTGTTTGCAATTTGTAGAGCAGCGGATAAGCCATGCACAGGTTGCGCTGGATTCTGCTACCGAAGCAGGCAACAGCGAGGATAAAAGCAGCGCAGGCGATAAGCACGAAACGGGCAGAGCCATGGCACAGATAGATCAGGAGAATGCCCGCAAACAATTGCACGAAGCACGTGAATTGAAAAACGCATTGCTGAAAATAAATTCTGAATTGAATTCAGCTAAAGCTATTGCAGGAAGCATTGTTGTAACGGATAAAAACACGTTTTATATTGCTGTTGCTGCCGGTAAAACAGAAATGGATGGAACAACAGTTTTTGTGCTTTCACCCGTTTCGCCAATAGGGCAGAAGCTATTGGGTTTAAGTGCCGGTGAGCAAATGGAATTTAACGGGCAGGTTTATAAAATCAAAGAAGTATATTAATGGAAGTAGCAGTATTGGGTGGGGGAGCAGCGGGTTTTTTTGCAGCCATTTCGTGCAAACACCATCACCCCGATGCCAGAGTAGTGTTGTACGAAAAATCAGAAAAGCTGCTTGCCAAAGTAAAAGTTTCGGGTGGGGGAAGATGCAATGTTACTCATGCCTGCTTTTCGGTTTCGCAATTGGTTAAGAACTATCCGCGGGGCGAAAAATTTCTGCGCAAATCGTTTGAGCACTTCAATACCAATGATACTGTAAAATGGTTTGAAAGCCGGGGAGTAAAACTGAAAACAGAAGCTGACGGGCGTATGTTTCCCGTTACAGATAATTCGCAAAGTATTATTGATTGCCTTGTTGCAGAGGCCGAAAAATTGGGTGTTTGGGTAAAAACAGGAGCATCGGTAACCGCTATTGAAAAAGCAGGAGCGGGGTTTATTTTAAAATTTACGGGTGATAATGAGAAGAAGGTTAACAAAGTAATTATTGCCACCGGAGGCTCACCCAAACCCGAAGGTTTTGTGTGGTTAAAAAATCTTGGTCATCGCATTGAACCGCCAGTTCCATCGCTGTTTACGTTTAATATTCCTGATAACGATATAACTTCGCTGATGGGTGTGGCCGTTGAAAATGCAACGGTGTGGATTGAAAAAACAAAACTGAAACAACAGGGCCCTGTGCTGATTACACATTGGGGATTAAGCGGGCCTGCCGTTTTAAAACTTTCAGCATTCGGGGCCAGGGTGCTTAGTGAGCAGCATTATAATTTTAAAGCCCATGTAAACTGGCTGGGACAACTGAACGAAGAAGAAGCACGCGCAAAAATGGCAGATGAACTGCAAGCTTCTAACCTGAAAAAAATAAGCAACACCAAACCCTTTGATATACCTGCGCGCCTGTGGCAGTATCTGTTAGATAAATCAGGCATAAGCGAAGAAACCCGCTGGAGCGAACTGAAAAAAGAAAACCGCAACCGTTTGATTAATTACCTTACTAATCATGAGTTGGAGGTAAAAGGCAAAACCACTTTTAAAGAAGAGTTTGTTACCTGTGGCGGTGTAAGCCTTGCTGATGTAAATCCGCAAACCATGCAAAGCCTTGTTTGCCCCGGAATATATTTTGCCGGTGAGGTACTGGATATTGACGGCATTACCGGTGGCTTTAATTTTCAGTCGGCATGGACTACCGGGTTTATTGCGGGAAGGGTGGGGTAAGTATGGATATTTACTTTTCTTTTCGGCAATCCCGATAGCTATAGGGACGGTGCTGCGACCAACGGGGAATACTAAATACAGAATGGAATCTTTACTTTGTCCAATGATTACCACAATTTAAGCAAGTCAATACTATTTTATTTTTATTGATACCGCCAGCTAATAAACCAATGCCTCCTGTCAGAACTACTCCTACTGCTGCCTTACCAACACCAAAACCTTGTTTGTTGTATGAAACTTGTTTTGATTTGCATTTTGGACAACTAGGCATACTTGCATCCTCATTAATTACTCTCATTACTTGAGGTGAACTTGGTTCACTTTTTTTTACGTCTGCAATTGATTTGTTTGCAAGCTCAGTTCTAGTATTTTTTTTGAACGCTCTAATTAATTCATCTATTTCTACTTGCGGTGTTCCTGATAAAAATTCATCAACATCACTTAAATTCATTCCACTTTGTTCAGCCAGAAATTTTTTAAACTGAAGTTTTTCTAATGCATTTAACTCTGTATTTGTCTCTTGTTTTATTATTTCTTCTTTCTTAAGTTCAGTCAAGTCTTTTCTTTTCTTTTTAACAATATTACATGCTTGCTCAAGTAACCTGTTTGGGATAAAATCAAATTCTTCTATTTTAGCTCCAACAGAAAGTATGATTTTTCCCGACATTAACCCTTTTTCATAAGAGATATTACTTAGGTCGGTATAGTCAAGTTCTAATTTATAAAAATCGGACTTTTTTCTATGACGTAAGAATAGCATTCTCTTGTCGGTTATGACTAAAATTCCATAAGAACTTGATTCAATACGTGAACTTAATTCAATAGGATGTTGCTTATAATATTCCATATCATATAGTGGCTCATTTTTAACACAATATAATATATCTATAATTTTCTCTTCTTCATTTATATGACTTGGTAGTTCAAGAAATTCCTTTGTTTTAATATATGATGGCTTACTTTCATACAAACTCATTTCATTTAAAAAACTGTCTACGGGATTCCTCTTTTTAATTGGGTGAGGTTCTTGCTTCTGATTCTCCGTTTGGGACTTTTTGTTTTGTTCAAAGCTTGCTTCTGCTTCTTTTCTTTTCAGTTCTTCTTCTTCTGCCTGTTTCTTTGCAATTAGTTCAGTTGCTGATTTTGCCAAAGCTTCCTTTGCCAACTTATTTTGTTCTTCTACTTTTCGCTTTGCTTCAATATCGGCTATACTCTTTTCTACTGCTGCTTTTTCCATTCTTACATTCTCTCTTTCTGTATTAAGAAGGATGAAGTCTTTACTTTTCTCTTCAAGTATTTCAAATATTTTTTTTCCAAAACTTTTTGATAAATAATCAAAAACTTCATTTTTTGAATCAATAAAAATTTCAATTTTTGCCCACATTAAACCATTTGAAAAATTAAGTCCACTTATATCAGAATAACTTAGTTCAAGTTTAAGGAACTCCAATTTTTTTCTATGACTTAAATATAGAATTCGTTTATCAGTTAAAATTAAAAGTCCAGATGTTCCCGAGTTATCATTATTAATTTTTTGACAATCTATTATATTTAAGATTAGCTCACTTTCATCTATACAGTTCGGCAGTTCAAAAAATTCTTTTCTATTGATAAAATAAGTTTTTCTCTCAAATTGATTTGTTTCAACTTTAATTGCTTCAAGTGTTTTCATCTTATTTCTGTTTATTTTGCTGCTTTTTAGCCCTTGGTATTTACATTTTCGTAGCTCTTATTGCTTTGCTTTCTGGAAATTGAAGTTCTGCAATTATTTTTGCTTCCTCCGTATTTATAGCGTCAATCTGCGTGCAAAAATTCTTGAGAACTTTCCCATTGATTTCTAATAGCACATTATATTTTTCAACTTTTTCCATGGTTGTTTTTTTTAATTATTGTTGTTTGAGTTTTCAAATGTAGAATTTTATTTAAGCAGTAAAGCAACATCTAACGGAGTCAGACGGTACAGCGGTTTGCATAAACGTAATATTACGCTGGTAGGCAAAACTAAATGTGTGCAAATGCTCACAAGTTTGTCGGAATTAAAAGTCCGCCCGAATGCGAGTCAGTGTTGACAAGAGTCGGAAAATGTTGCCAATGCTAATTCCTCACTTCACCCTTTTAAACCACCACCCCGTTCCATCAATCTTCTTACCCCATATATATTGAAAGCCAAACTTCTTTTTAATGGCTCCTACAACATAGCGTGGCGTGTTTTTGCTTTTCCAGTCTTCCTTTGGCAACTCTAATGATTCTCCAACTTTTAGTTGCAGCAACTTTACCCTTAGCAGCGTATTACGCCCACGGCTTATGGGCAATACCTCGGGTGTTTCTTCTTTGCTATAGATTTTTATCATGTTATTTTGTGTTTTAAATTCACTTTGTTGGTGACTTAACTACAGTCCTTAGTGAGTTAATTACAGTTTGAGGTGACTTAACTTCAGCTCTTAGTGAGTTAATTACAGTTTATGGTGACTTAACTACAGTCCTTAGTGAGTTAACTACAGTTTGTGGTGAGTTAATTACAGTCTTAAGTGAGTTAATTACAGTTTATGGTGACTTAAATACAGTTTTCAGTGACTTAAATACACTTACATCTACAGCTAAATCTGCACACAACTAAAAAAAAGACCGCCCGAAAGCGGTCTTTTTCACCTCATCATCTGCTTATGGATTTCCCGGTGTTGGATTTTGCGGCCCTTGTCCTTCAAAGCAAGCTTTCAACCCGTCATACACCACCTGCGCACCGGCCACATTTTTGTCGCGATACTTTTTGGCGTTGTCATACTGGTCGGTCATAAACTGAAAGCAGAAATGGCCGGCCACCATTTGCAGCTCTTCGCAACGCTCGGTTGCTTCCTTAACAAGCGTAAGCACCTCAAACATTTGCCCGTAGGTATCTTTATCTAAGGTTGCCAGCGCCATTGAATAAGCCTGCCCGTTAAGGCCCGGATAATTTACTGCATAGTCGCCAATAGATTTAAATACATAAGGCAAACGCTCATCGCCTACTTTGCTCAGGCTTTCGCGCTCCTCATTACTCATGTTAAAATTCACTTTTGAGATAATGAGGTTAGTAATAGTTTGTGCAGCCGTTTTCATGGTTGCAAGTTCTGCGGGTGTAAATGAAACACCCAGTTGTAATGGAATTGGCATTTTGTTTTTTTGGTTTTAGTGAGTACTAATGCGTTTGTTTTTCCGCCACAAATGTATAGGCAAAAAACGGGAGGAAACGTGAAATATTATGCACCAAAAATTAACCACAATCTGTTAATAACTATACTGTTGCAAACTATTATCATTACCCGATTTTAGAATTTCAACACAGTGTTATTTTGGTTATTAACAGGGTGCGATATTAACAGGTGTTAATAAAGTGGAGGGGTATCACACTGATTTTTTCAGATGATGAAAACCGCAAGGAAGATTTTGCTTGATTTAATTAGCCCAGCCCAAAAACTTTGAGG
>CAMBRL010000152.1 GCA_945870105.1 Chitinophaga pinensis | reverse complement strand
CGGTTAAAAAGAACTAATGGATTTACGCTATTCCGACCGTAAGCTTCTCATCGGTGGCGTGATTGTTATCACGGGAATTATTTTTCTTATCCGCCTGTTTTTTTTGCAGGTGCTTGACGACAGCTACAAACTTTCGGCAGAGAATAATGTGTTGCGCCACATGACGGAATATCCTGCGCGTGGCCTGGTTTACGACCGCAACGGCAAGCTGCTTGTTTACAACGAAGCGTATTACGATTTGATGGTAATTCCAAAACAGGTGGATGATTTAGACACGCTGGATTTCTGCAACACGCTTGGTATTACGGTAGAAGATTTTAAGCAGCGGATGCAGAAAATAACGGACTACTCTAAACACAAACCTTCTGTTTTTGAGAAACAATTGTCGTCTGAGTTTTATGCCATGTTGCAGGAGAAGCTGCATCACTATAAAGGTTTTTTTACACAAACCCGCACGCTGCGCAAGTATCCGAGCAGGGTGGCTGCACACTTGCTGGGTTATGTTGGCGAGGTTGATGACCGCATGACCAAGGATAATGTGTACTACAAATCGGGTGATTACATTGGTGTGAGCGGCATTGAGAAATATTACGAAGAATATCTGCGCGGAGAAAAAGGCGACAAGGTGATGATGGTGGATGTAAAAAATGTTCCGAAAGGAAGTTTTAAAAACGGTGAGTACGACAAGCTGCCCGTTTCGGGGCTTGACCTTATCTCTACTATTGACGGGGAGTTGCAGGCGTATGCCGAAAAGCTGATGCAAAACAAAATAGGCAGCGTAGTGGCGATAGAACCAAGCACGGGAGAGATATTAGTGCTTGCCACAAGCCCTACTTACGACCCTAATTTGTTAGTGGGCAGAGTGCGTTCAGCAAATTATTCGTTGATGTCTAAAGACGAATTCAAGCCATTGTTTAACCGCGCACTGATGGCGCAATATCCGCCCGGCTCAACATTTAAGTTGGTTAACAATCTTATCGGGCAACAGGAGAAAGTGGTGTTTCCGCAAACAACTTATGGTTGCAGAATGGGTTATTCTGCCGGACCAATTCATGTGGGTTGCCACCAACATCCTTCGCCATTGAACCTGCTACAATCGGTGCAGCACTCGTGCAACGCTTATTACTGCAATGTTTACCGCAATATCCTCGACAGCAAAAAATCGGTGCGCGAAGGATATGATGTGTGGCGCAAACACGTTTTGAGTTTTGGTTTCGGGAAAAAATTTAACACCGATTTGCCAAGTGAGTTGAAAGGATTAATTCCAACGGGTGATTATTACGATAAGATTTACGGCAAGAGCCGCTGGAAATCGTTGACCGTTGTTTCGTTAAGTATAGGACAGGGCGAGTTGGGAACTACTCCGCTGCAGTTGGCTAATCTGGTTGCCACACTTGCCAACCGCGGGTTTTATTATCCGCCTCATCTGGTGAAACAGATTGGCGCTAAAAAAATTGAGAATGAATTTACTACCCGCAACTACACCACTATTGATAGCGGTTATTTTCAACTGGTGATTGACGGAATGGAACAGGTTGTTGAAGCAGGAACGGCAGCTCGCTCGAAACTGAAAGGCATACCGTACTGTGGAAAAACAGGAACGGCACAAAACCCACATGGTGAGGATCACTCGGTGTTTGTGTGTTTCGCGCCTAAAGACAATCCCAAGATTGCACTGGCGGTATTTGTTGAAAATTCAGGGAAGGGCGGAACGTATGCTGCACCTATTGCCAGTTTGCTTATTGAAAAATATCTGGCGGATAGTTTAAGACGACCTTTGGTGGAAGAATTTATTTTGAATGCCAACCTGATGCCGAAGCCGGTTGAGAAACCTGTAAAAAAAGAACCTGTAACAGATTAAATGATTCACTCAATGGAAACGATTAACAGTATAAAGATAGTTCGTCATTGCGAGGGTTTTTCACCCGAAGCAATCTTATTGAGAGCTTGCTTCGCTATGGCTCGCAATGACGGGAAAACAAAATGAGAAAACAAAACTCCATATTCGATAACATAGACTGGGTGATGGTTTCCATCTTTCTGGTAATGATTTTCCTGGGCTGGATAAGTATTTATGCTGCCGTGTATAACGAGGAGCACAAAAGTATTCTCGACACTTCGGAGAACTATGGCAAGCAGTTAATCTGGATAGGCAGTTCCATTTTTATTGCTGCGGTTATTCTGCTGATTGACGGAAAGTTTTATACCATTTCTGCTTATCCTGTTTACGGGTTGGTGATGCTGTTGCTTATTCTGGTATTGGTTTTCGGGCGAGAGGTTTCGGGGAGCAAATCGTGGTTTGAGATAGGCAGCAACTTCAGGATTCAGCCGGCAGAGTTCGGGAAATTTGCCACCGCGCTGGTGGTTGCAAAATATCTGAGCACTATGAACATTAAGTTTGAAGACAATAAAACCAAACTGATTACGGCTGCTTTTATTGCCACCCCTGCCCTGCTTATTCTGTTGCAGAACGATACGGGGTCGGCATTGGTTTACGGGGCTTTTTTGTTTGTGCTGTATCGCGAAGGCTTATCGGGAAACTTTTTGATGGCGGGTGTTGCCGTGGTTTTGGTGTTTATTGTTACGCTGCTGTTTGACCCTAAGACGATGATGTGGATTGTGGGCGTTATTGCCTTCTTAATTTTTATTGCGGGCAAACGCAACTGGAAAAATGCGCTGCTAATTGGCGGCACTGCGGTGGTGTTTTCGGGCATGTCATATAGTGTGGGGTATGTGGTTGACAATGTGCTGGAGATACATCAGAAAACACGTATCAATGTTATGCTGGGCAAGGAAGACGACCCGAAAGGCGTTGGCTATAACGTGAACCAGAGTAAAATTGCCATTGGCTCGGGAGGCTTTAGCGGCAAGGGTTTTTTAAACGGTACGCAAACCAAATACAAGTTTGTGCCCGAACAAAGCACCGACTTTATTTTTTGCACCGTGGGCGAAGAGTGGGGTTTTATGGGTGCGTTTGTGGTTATTGTGCTGTTCCTGTTTTTATTAGTGCGCATTATTTATGTAGCCGAGCGACAGAAATCAACCTTTACGCGCATCTATGGCTACGGGGTGGCTTCTATTCTGTTCTTTCACTTTGCGGTAAACATTGCCATGACCATAGGACTTGCCCCCGTTATTGGTATTCCCCTGCCCTTTTTCAGCTACGGAGGTTCATCGCTGTGGGCCTTTACTATTCTGCTGTTTGTGTTTATTAAACTGGATGCGTATAGGATGCAGTTGCTGCGGTAGGCGCCTTCATTTTATACATTCCGTCTTTAACGAGGATATTTAAAATACATCCGCAGTGCAACACGGGAAACTGTGTTGCATAAAATCAGACACTTTATTCCCTTCCCGAAACCTTGAACGGAATAAGTCGGGCACTTCATTCCTATTCCCGTCTCCGTTTCGCACTGCGGAGGGCACTTTATTCCTATATGCAAACCAAGATAGGAATGAATTAGGCACTTCATTCCTATCTGCGTCTCCGTTTCGCACTGCGGAGCACGCTTCATTCCCATCTGTAAACCTAGATGGGATAAAATAAGACACTTCATTCCTATCTGTGTTTCGGTTTCGCATTAAACAGGCCTCTTCATTCCCATCTGCAACTCTGCTTCGCATAAAATTGAACGCTTCACTCCTATCCACGTTTCGGTATCGTACTAAATAGAGGTCTTCATTCCTATCAGCGTTTCGGTATCGCATTCAATCAATTAATTCATTCCAAGTCGCAAACCTGATTGGCTGTAAATTAACTACCAGAGTTTGATACAAATAAAAAAGTCCCGCCAATGGCGGGACTTTTCTTTTATTGTTTGGTAAGCCTTAGTAAAACTTCACCCTGTTATCTTTTACCTCCGCCTTGTCTTTCAGCGCTTCGTACACTTCGTAATCGGCACGTGAAGAAAGGGTTTGGGCTAATTGTTTTTTAGCGGGAGCAAAGTCGGTTACTTCGGGTGCTTCCACTACATTGTCAACATACACTACATACACCCCTGATAAACCTTTTACCGGTTTAGAAACTGTGGCAGCTTTCAATGCAGCAATAGTACCCAATACTTCAGGCTCTTTACCCATTCCCGGTATGGAGCCTGCGCTGAATACTACGTTTTGTGCCGTTTCAACCGGTGCATTCATTTTACCGGCAAGAGCTTCAATAGCAGGGTTTCCTGCAAGGGCGGCTTCAAATTCTTTGATGAACTGTTCGGCTTTCTTTTGTTTACGTACTTCTGCTTCCAGTTCTTCTTTAATGGTTTCAAGTGGTTTAACACCTTTCTCGTATTTCTCGGCTAATACCACTACCACATATTTGTTGCCTACTTCATATACCTCCGATACATCGCCTTTTTTAGCCGTGTTGTAAGCCCACTGGATAATAGGGCGGGGATTATCAAGTCCGGCAACTTTGCCTTCCATCGGTTTAATGTTTGGAGCAAGGCGCACATTGTATCCGCCTTCGGTAGCGGCAGCTTCAAATGCTTCGAGCGTGCGGTTTTTGGTTGAAAAATCGCTTGCTTTAGAATAAATGTTCTGGAAGGTTTTGTCGCTTGGCTCGGTCAGGCGCTCCACTGTTGCGATGTTAAGCTTGCGTGATTCTTTGCTTCTGTCCAGTATCTCAATCAGGTGAATACCAAATTGTGATTCAACAACCGTCATATCTCCTTTTTTGCCATTGAAGCAGGCATTGTTAAATTCAGGAACCATAACACCTTCTTTGAACCAGCCAAGGTCGCCACCCTGCGCACCTGAACCGGCATCGGTTGAAAGAACTTTAGCCAACTCAGCAAAATTGTTTTTTGCTTTTATTACTTTTTTCAGGCTGTCGGCTTTAGCTTTTACAAGCTCCGCATTTCCGCCTTCTACTTTCAAAAGAATGTGGCGGGCTTTAACTGAGTCAACAGCCATTTTAGTTCCAAGAAGCTTAGACACTTTCCAGCTTTCTGCTTCCAGGTAAGGACCTGCAATGGTTCCAACCGCAGCTTTTTTCAGGGTATCAACAGCAGCAGGAAGCGCTGATTCGGCATACCACATTGCTGCATAAGGCTTATCTGAATTGATGTTTATAAACAAGGTATCGTTATCGGTCAGTTTAAATTCTTCCGTGGTTTTGTCTATCCATTTTTTTGCAGCCTGATTATCGTCATCAGAAGGTTTGATGTCAAAAGCTACATATTTAAGGTCAACGGCTTCGTCTTGTTTGTATTGCTCTTTGTAATTGTTGGCAGCATAGTATGCCTTAATCTCTGCATCGGTAACTTTAACTGTAGTGTCGGTTGAAGCAGCATAACGCTTAGCCACAAAACGGATGTTTGCCATTTTGTTTTTAGCTGCGTTGTCGGCTTTAGCCTCGGCAGTAGTAATATAAAGACCTTTCTTTACCAACGTGTTGTATTTGGTGTAAACCTGTTGCTTTTTCATGTCCTTTTCAAAAGCCAACCAGCGCTTTTTGGTGTCGCCCGTTTCGTCTTCGTCCATTCTTTTAAGGAAAGCAATTACGTTGGCAGGATTAAACTCGCCTGTTTGCGGATTGCCAAAAGCCTGACGCACCTGCGGGCTTGGGTTTGGCCCCTGAATCATGTCAAATAATTCTTCAGCGCTAACGGTTAGTCCCAATTCTTCGTGCTGGCTTCCCATTACAATTTCCTGAATCTGCTGATCCCAGGTCTGGTTGCGGATAGCTTCTTTGGTAGCCTCGTCAATGTTAGCCTGCTGGTAGTTGGCCTTGTAGTTTTCAATAGCTTCCTGAACTTTCAGTTCAAAATCCTGTCCTTCTATTTTTTCACCGGCAATAATACCAACGTGGGTTTCGCCACGCTGCGAGCTACTGAAAATAGAGCTGGGATCAATAACAAACAGGGCAATACCAAGCCCAACGAATATAAGTGCTAAATAAGTTTTTTCTCTGATTTTTTGTAGAATGGACATCGTTATCTTTTTTTATTTGGGGCTGCGAATATAGAAAATATTGTATTCAGGTGTTAGTCTGTTACTTCATATTATGATACACCGCCTGCACATCGTCATCGTCTTCAAAGCGCTCAATCAGTGCGTTTATTTCTTCTTGTTGCGCTTCGTTCAACTCTACGGTGGTAGCAGGGAAACGTTGTTTGGTAGTGCTTAGAATTGGAATATGTTTCTCTTCCAGGGCTTTTTGCATTCTGCCCATGTCAACAAAATCAGTATACAGGAACGTGCCGTCTTCGTCTTTATTAATCTCTTCCAGACCGTGGTCAATCAGATCCAGTTCCAGTTCTTCAATGTCTTTTCCGGTGTCGTCAATCTTGAAAACACCTTTGCGCTCAAACATAAAGGCTACCGAACCATTGGTTCCCAACGCTCCGTTGGCACGTGAAAAATACATACGCACGTTAGCAACTGTGCGGGTGTTATTGTCTGAAGCACACTCAATCAGCATGGCAATTCCATACGGACCATAACCTTCAAAAATGCTTTCCTCAAAATCTTTTTCCTCTTTGCTGGATGCACGTTTAATGGCAGCATCAACTCTGTCCTTTGGCATGTTGATGGCCTTGGCATTCTGTATGGCAGCGCGTAGGCGCGGATTTCCGCCCGGGTCGGCACCGCCTTGTTTAATGGCTATCGCTATCTCTTTACCTATTTTAGTAAAGCCTTTCGCCATCTTGTCGAAGCGGGCAAACATCGTGTGTTTGCGTTTTTCAAATACTCTTCCCATTGCTCTATAATTTAATGTTTAAAGTCTGATGTTTCTTGTTGGGGGCGGCAAAAATAAGAAAGGCTGTGAATTATTCCACTTTTGCCAGCGAACCATCACTATTTACATAACGAAAATGTGCCCAATCTCCTATTCTGCCCTCGTCAAAGCGAATCCCGTAGCAAAAACGCGTGAACCCAAAACCATTATCAATAGTGCAATAGCGATAAGTCATTAAATCGGAGTTCCATGCTGTAGTGTAGTCAGCAGAAATATCAGGGGTGTGTTTGCAATTATTGAAAACCAGAAGGTAGAAGATGGTAGCCGAATCTTTTCCTGCAAGCAGCTTGGTTTTTTCCTGCCACAGTGCTTTTGCAAGTTCAGTCCAATTGGTATCGGCACTGAAATAGGTAGCGGCAACAATACTGTCGTTGGAATAAACCGAAATTTTTTGAAGCAGTGCATTATCGCCCTCACCGGGGCAATTGGTTTTGTTTGCGCAGGAATAAAGCAGGCCGATGATTGGAAGAAAAAAGAAAAGGCGTTGGAGATGCGTCATAAAATATTGTTCAAACCTAAGTAAAATTGATAATTGTTAGCGTTATTTGCGGTATGAAGAAACTAAGCCTCACCATAGAGTATTTAGAATACGACAGCATTGATGAGCTGAATGCCGAAGACAAAAGCCTGATGCAAAAAGCGCAGGAAGCGGGAAATACGGCCTATGCACCTTACTCCAACTTCAGCGTTGGTGCTGCGGTATTGCTCGAAAACGGAGTTATTGTAAAAGGTAGTAATCAGGAAAACGCAGCTTATCCCACGGGCTTGTGTGCCGAGCGGGTTGCTATATTTTCTGCTGCTGCACAATTTCCGGGTGTTGCTTTTAAAACGATAGCCATCACGGCAAAGTCTTCTAAAATTTCGGTTAGCAATCCGGTAACGCCCTGTGGCGGGTGCCGTCAGGCAATTTCGGAATACGAGGTGCTTTATAATAAGCCCATACGCTTCTTATTAATGGGTGAAACAGGAAAAGTGCTGGAACTTAAAAACGTGGGGAGCCTTTTGCCGCTGCGCTTTGAAGCAAAGAATGCTTTTCATGCAGGTTAAATTTTCTTTACAACACAATATTATCATCAGTTCCTACGTTAAGAAATCTATAAGTTGATACTAATCATGCCTGTGATGGC
>CAMBRL010000151.1 GCA_945870105.1 Chitinophaga pinensis | reverse complement strand
ACTTTTCACCACTAAGAACACATAGACCACTAAGAAAGCACTAAGAAAAAGCTAAGTGAACTTGTGTCCTTAGTGGTAAAAAAAATGTTCTCAGCACTCAATCGCAACAATTTTATTGAAAAATTACAGGAAAAGGAATTTGACCTGCTTGTTATTGGCGGAGGCATAACCGGTGCCGGAATTGCGCTGGATGCAGCCTCGCGCGGCATGTCTGTTGCCTTAGTAGAAAAGCAGGATTTTGCAGCCGGAACCTCAAGCCGCAGCACCAAATTAATTCATGGCGGGTTGCGCTATCTGAAACAATTTGAATTTGCGCTGGTAGCAGAAGTGGGACAAGAGCGCGAAATAGTTTACCGCAATGCCCCGCATCTTGTTATTCCCGAAAAGATGTTGTTGCCGATTACTGAAAACGGTTCACTGAATATGTTTTCATCTTCAATAGGCATTTACGTTTACGATGTTCTGGCAGGAGTTGAGCGTTCTGAAAGAAGAAGAATGTTAACCAAACAGGAAACGATTGCCCATGAACCGCTTCTGAAAAGAGAAAAATTGAAAGGTGCTGCAGTTTATACTGAATACAGAACAGATGACGCACGACTTACCATTGAAATCCTGAAAACGGCTGCCAACAGAGGCGCAGTTTGTCTCAATTATATTTCTGCGGAGGAGTTTATCTACAACGAAGGAAAAGTTGCAGGCGCAAAAGTGCACGATGTTATTTCCGGGAAAAGTTTTGAAATAAAAGCAAAGAAAACTGTCAATGCTTGCGGCCCATGGGTTGATAAACTGCGCGAAAAAGATAATTCATTAAAAGGAAAACGACTGCACCTTACCAAAGGAGTACATATTGTTTTTGAACATAAAAGATTTCCTCTTTCTCAGTCACTTTATTTTGATGTAAGTGATGGCAGAATGATTTTCGCTATTCCGCGCGGGAATGCGACTTATGTAGGCACAACCGACACCAATTATACTGGTGAATTGGAACGACCTTCGGTTACGCAGCAAGATGTAGATTATTTGTTGGCTGCCGTAAACGCAATGTTTGAAGGCATCAATCTCACCCAAGACGATGTTACTTCAAGCTGGTGCGGCTTGCGACCATTGATACACGAAGATGGAAAATCACCTTCAGAACTTTCACGGAAAGACGAGATTTTCATTTCGGAAAGTGGGGTTATTTCCATTGCAGGTGGCAAGTTGACAGGCTACCGCAAAATGGCAGAAAAAACCGTGAATCATGTTGCGCAACAGCTAACAGCCGAAACAGGAAAATCGTTCAGCTCCTGCAACACCGACCGCATTATTCTTTCGGGCGGAAATTTTAACAGCCCAAAAGCTATTGCCGGTTTTATTCGTTCACTCAATCATATTGCCCGCACAGTTGATTGCAGCGAAGAAGAAACTCAACTTTTGGTTTATAAATACGGAACCAACACTATACAAATTCTAGAAAAAGCAAAAGAACTTTCCTCTGTTGCCGAGGCTGAAATCTGGTATTCTGTAAACCACGAAATGACAACTTCTCTATCTGATTTTCTTATTCGCAGAACGGGTAAACTTTATTTTGAAAGGCCTGAGATTGCTGCAACCTACAAAGAAACAGCGAAACAACTGGCAGTTTGTTTAGAACAGAAACAAATTGCGCAAAACAATTCGCTCGCTGAGTTTGAAAAAGAATTTGAATCGGTTCTTAGTTTTCAGCAAATCTTAGTTGAAAATCAGGCAATATAACAAGGCAAATTCTACCAATTTTTGTTGTTAAGTGTCTAGTTTGTAACCATTTTCCCTTCTATTCCATATAAGCCAACCCTTTTATATGGATACACTTCAACTTACGCGAAACGGTGAAATGCTTGTTAACCTGCTCTTAGAAAAGAGCATTGACGGCATATTTATCCTTGATGCCGATTTCCGGATTGTGGAATGGAACCGCGCTATGGCAAACATCTCAGGCGAACGAAAGGAAGATGTACTGGAGAAAAATCTGTTTGTTACCATTCCATTTTTTGATGCTATTGAAGAAATCAAATTCATTCGCAAAGCGCTGAACAACGAGGAATCGTTCTCAACCGACAGACCTTATTACTTTCAGAGTAACAACAATAAAGGTTTTTTCGAAGCGCATTATACTCCCCTTACCAATATTGCCAATCAGGTTACTGGTGTGCTTGCCATTTTCAGAGACATTACTCAGTTACGCACCTTTGATGATCAGCTCATTAATCTTACTGATAAACTGCGCGAAACCATCGGACAAAAAACGCGCGAACTGCTTGATACCAATGACAAACTGAAAAAGCAGTTAAGAGAACGCAAAATGTTCGGCTATGATATTTTGCTTAAGAACATTGAGCTTACCGATAGCATTGCCTATGCCCGACACATCCAGGAAGCCATTCTTCCGCTTAAAAAAGAAATTGAAATAGCCTTTCCGCAAAGTTTTGTTTTCTTCCGTCCTAAAGAGATTGTGAGCGGTGATTTTTACTGGTATAGTACAAAAGGCAACAAACATTATATGGCTGCTGTTGACTGCACAGGGCACGGAGTTCCCGGTGCGCTTATCAGTATTCTCGGCTACAACTCACTCAATCAGGCTATCAATGAACACAACATGGTTCATCCTTCCGATATTCTGAACTACCTGAACAAAAGTGTGGGCAGTGTTTTTAACCACAGCGAACGCTCAACCGTGCGTGACGGCATGGATATTTCGCTCTGCTGCGTGGACTATACCACCATGACTCTGGAATATGCCGGTGCATTTAATCCGCTCTATTATTTCAGCAAAGGAGTTTTCAAAAAAATAAAAGGCAATCGTTTTCCAATCGGCTCCTTTCAGGGCGAAGAACTAAAAGAGTTTGTAAACCACGAAATCAATATCAAACCCGGTGATGTATTCTACATTTTCACCGATGGATTTGCCGACCAGTTTGGCGGCCCGAAAGAGAAAAAATTCAAACAACGTCAGTTTGTTGAATTGCTACTTGAAAGCTACGATACTCCCATGCATAATCAGGAAAACCTGTTACGCAAAACCATCTTGGATTGGCAGGCTAACAACGAACAGGTGGATGATATGCTGGTTATCGGATTTAGGATTTAACAGGGAAATACTCTTCCACCGTTTTCTCCATCTCCTCTGCCTTTTGCGTTCCTATCAGCAGCCTGTCTCCATTTTTCAACTCCAACTGCAAACCCATATTACCCGAAACATTACGCGCTTTATCCTTTCCCCAACCGCGTATGCCCCACCCACCATATTCATAAATAGGCTTGTATTGGCGCACGTAAGCCTTTTCAATTTCATCCCATTTTTTCAGTTTGTAGTTGAGTTGAAAAGGGAAAAAACGATAATGCACACCTTCCGCATCAACCTTAGTATCTAATCTTAACAGCAAAAACAAAATAATTAATAGCACAGGAATTAGGCTGAACATAATCAGCCCCTCATTACTTGCCGGGTTATCACCAAACGGTTCAACCAAATAAAACTGTTTATATAAACCATAAAGGTGCAATCCTGCAACTCCAAAAATAATAAACCATAACCACCATTGGGTGAAGCGTTGGGTTTCGGTAAAAGTTTTCATACCCCAAAGCTACCCAATTCCCGAGCACCCAACAAAACCCTCCAAACCCGCAATATTTTCCTTACTTCTTTTCATAAACCTTTGGCGTCTTTCCATATTCCTCTTGCGTCCTGTCATATTTCTATTGCGTCCTTCCATATTTCCCTTACCTCTTATCATAACTGGTTGACGCCTTACAATATTCCTCTGGCGTCCTGCCAAAATTTCCTATATTCTTGCCAATTTTTCCTATATTCTTCCTAAAAGTGCCTATACAGTTCCTTAGAGTGTCTATATAGCTCCTTAAAATGCCTGTATAGTTCCATAAATTCCCTGTCTTCCTTCCAAAATCATCTTTATTCTTACCAAATTCATCTTTCTCCTTCCTAAATTTCTCTGTCTCCTCACCTAACCCAAAAAGATCCTTCACAAACCCACCTCACACCAAAACCACTAAACCCATCTCCGTGCTCATAGCGATATAATTTTTAACTCTTTTTATAAAAAATTGCCTTTGCGTCTCTGCGCCTTTGCGAGCAATCTTATTTATATTTGCCAAAAACCAATCATAATGAAGTACACAAGCATCCCCAACAAACTCTTTATTGAAAACCGCAACCGTTTAACCCAAAAACTGAAACCAAACTCAGTTGCCATTTTCAACAGTAATGATATTATGCCCACCAATGCCGATGGCACCATGGCCTTCCGCCAAAACAGCGATTTGTTTTACCTTAGCGGCATCGACCAGGAAGAAAGCATACTCATTCTTTTCCCTGATTCATTAAATAAAGACTATAAAGAAATTCTCTTCGTTCGCGAAACCAACGAACACATTGCCATTTGGGAAGGAGCAAAGCTCACCAAAAAAGAAGCTACCGAAGTTTCAGGCGTAAAAACCGTTTTCTGGCTAAGTGAGTTCGAGCGCGTCTTCAATACCGTTATGGCAGAAGCACAAAACGTTTACCTCAACACCAATGAGCACCTGCGTGCAACCATTGAAGTAGAAACCCGCGATGCCCGCTTCATTAAAAAGTGCAAAGACCGTTTTCCCCTGCATAATTATGAGCGCAGCTTTCCCCTCTTAATGGAACTCCGCTCCATAAAATCCGAAACGGAAGTCGAACTCATCAAACAAGCCTGCGCCATTACCAAAAAAGGTTTTTTGCGCACCCTTGCATTTGTTAAACCGGGCGTAATGGAATACGAAATCGAAGCCGAACTTATCCATGAGTTTGTCCGCAACCGCTCCCGTGGCTTTGCCTACGGACCAATCATTGCTTCAGGCCTAAACTCCTGCGTGCTGCACTATGTGGATAATAATAAGCAATGCAAAGACGGTGATATTTTATTAATGGATGTAGCTGCCGAATATGCAAACTATGCTTCTGATTTAACCCGCACCATTCCTGTAAACGGCAAATTTACCGAACGCCAAAAACAGGTTTACAATGCTGTTTTGCGTGTAATGAAAGAAGCAACCTCCATGCTTCGCCCAGGAATTATCATCAGCGAGTTTAATAAGGAAGTAGGTAAAATAACCGAAAAGGAATTAATAGGTCTTGGCCTCTTCACCGAAAAAGAGGTGCGCGACCAAAACCCCGACCAGCCTTTGTACAAAAAGTACTTTATGCACGGCACTTCGCACTTTCTTGGATTGGATGTTCACGATGTAGGCGACTTCAACAAACCCGTTCAACCCGGAATGGTGTTTACTTGCGAACCCGGCATCTATATACCTGCAGAAAAAATAGGTATCCGCTTAGAAAACGACATTTTGGTTACCAACGGCAACCCCATCGACCTGATGGCCGATATTCCTTTAGAAGCAAATGATATTGAAGCCCTGATGGCTGAATCAGTGAAGGTTCTTATATAAGTCCTCGCAGTTCTGGTAGCGGTCGCCTTTGGCATTCTTGCCATCGCACCTCCCAAAATAGTATATCAGCGAAAAGCTTACGTCTATAAAGCTGTCTTTTTGGTCAGGATTTCCGCGTGTTGCTCTGTTTGCTCTTGCCACACCTCCTGTCGGGTCAGAGTAATAAACCGTTGCAGCCCCTCCCGGTGAAGTCGCCAGAATATTTGGAGCAAGGTAATCGGTACTTACATCGTCTAAGTAATCTGTAAAGGTAACATGGTAAACAGCCTCCAACTTAACACCCCAGTTGCAATGAAAACGGTAACGCACACCCAAACCAACAGGAATAACAGGCTGCCACAAAGAATAGGCCTTGGCATAACCGCCTCCCGCAGCATATTGTCCCTCAGTGCCCAGCGGCTGCAAAGCCACCCCATGTGAAAGCGGGCTGAAATGGAATACCCCACCTCCTACTGTAATATAAGGAACTACACGCCCCGCCCTTTCACGCAATATGTTAAAGGTAATTCGCAACGAAATCTCGTCTATTTTTGAGTAAAAGCCTAAGTTGCGCAGCTGCATAGCTGCGTTTGTAGAATAAGTGTCGTCAGCCGCAAGCGAACCATGCAAATAGTGCAACTGCAATCCCCAGCGGGTATTAATATCATAATGAACACCTGCATTAATAGCCAATTTCACAGTCTTAAAATCAGGCAGAGCTGTCTCTTTCAGATCACCCAAATAATACATACCTCCTACCCCAACATAAACCGAAAACCTTCCCTGGGGCTTTGCCGTTCCCGCCAGAGTAAGAAGAAAGATAACCGTAAATAGAATTCGTGAACCGCTGATTTTCATGTGCTTTTACTGATAGAACGTAAATTAGGGCAAAGTTAGTATGTGGCTGGCAAACTTTTATTTGCTATTAAAATTTAAATAAGATATGTTTGCACATCAAACTGTTGAAAATTAAACACATTTATTCATGTTCAACTCAGAAAACAAATCTCAGAAGTCAAATAGCGGCACTGATGTTAACCCAAACTCAAGCAACCGTATTCTTGCCGGAACCATTATAGAAGGTAGCATCCAGACCGAAGGCCATATCCGTATTGACGGAACGTTAATAGGTTCTATTACCTGCAAAGGCAAAATAGTAATCGGCTCAACCGGAAAAGTGGAAGGCGACATCAAATGTCAGAATGCCGACATTGAAGGAACTATTAAAGCCAATATTTCGGTTTCAGAACTGTTAAGTCTAAAATCTACGGCAAAACTTACCGGTGATATATATGCTAATAAATTAGCCATTGAGCCGGGCGCAATGTTTACCGGAAGCTGCAGCATGGGTGCTATTATAAAAGACATGCAGCATGGAAAATCCGGAGAAGCCCAAAGAACCCAAAAAACAGCTTAACGATTACGCCCGCTACTCGGGAATGGCTGTGCAGATGATTGCCATTATCCTTATTGGTGTGTTGGGCGGAATAAAGTTGGACGAGGTTCTTTCACTTAAATTTCCTGTTTTCACCTTAGTGCTTACACTGTTGTCGGTTTTTCTATCCATGTTCTTTGCAATCAGGGATTTTTTGAAGAAATAATAAAATGGTAGTCTTTTCAAAAAACCTTATTCTGTTCACACTGGCAATTGGTGCAAGCATATTTGCCTGGAATAGCTTTATGCCTGCGGAGTATGTTTTTGCAAAAGCCTGGTTTATTCTTGCTCTGTATTTTGCAATAACTGCCGCACTCCACTGGGGCGCAATACAATCAGGAAGTAAGGGCGGACAGCAGTTTATCCGCTATTTTCTGGCGGCAACCATGCTTAAACTATTTCTCCTACTCATCATTATAACACTCTATGTTATGACAAAGCCTGCCGATGCTATGCATTTCGCAGTTTGCTTTCTTGTTCTCTACTTATTTTATACGGTTTTTGAAACCATCCACCTGCTGGAACACTTTAAAAATAAGTAAGTCACTTTTACACAAACTCTCAACATCTTGTGAACAAAAGCAAGTAGAATTTCTACACAGGAACTTCTCTTTATTATCAGTTAATTCAGGATTAACAACCCGCTGAAACCCTTGTCACGAAAAGGGTTATCGATGTATGTACTATGCAGTATTACCGCAATGTTAAAAACTTTGCACGATTGTTTAAAACTATGAATCGAATCCTAAAAAAAATTATCCAAAATTTGCTGCAACGAAAATCGAAGAAATTACAACTCGTAATTTCTTCATTTCCAAAAAATCGGTAGATTGTCTGTGAAAGGCAGACTTTAAGCGGCAAATTGCGCTATAAAGTTTGAGTAAGAACCTTTTCGCGCTTTTTTCAGGCAAAATACCGCAGAAAACGAAGATTTATATAATAGAACCACATATATATGGAACCACAAACACAACAACAGAAAAAAGTAAACATCGCGGAAGTTTTACCTGCAAACACATCACTTCCCGTTGAACCGATTTTAGTTGAAAACACAGACCGTTTTGTGTTGTTCCCGATTA
>CAMBRL010000150.1 GCA_945870105.1 Chitinophaga pinensis | reverse complement strand
ATGAATCAGTGAAGTAGGGTGGGTTGCTAACTACTAAATCATACTTAGCCTTTGCAGTAGCCGTAAAATCTTTCAGCGAAATGTTATGAACCCTTAATCGTTCAGACCATGGGCTGTCTGAAAAGTTTTTCTGCGCCTGTTTGGTTGATTCTTCGTCAATATCAATAGCATCAATCTGTGCAGGGCTGCGTTGTGCCAGCATCAGGGCAATTACTCCTGAACCGGTTCCGATGTCTAAAATGTGTTTAGAAGCCGCAACATCTGCCCACGCACCCAGCAACACGGCATCGGTGCCCACCTTCAGTGATGAGCGGTCGTGATGAACAGTAAACTGTTTAAATTTGAAATACGGATTTGCCATAAGCGTACCGTTGAGTTGGTTTCAAGACAAATATAAATCTATTAATCCGTCAGGAGCCGCAATCTCCACTTTTTTATTCTTGTGGTCAATCTTTTTTACGAAATTCTCGTTGGCGGGAATAAGAATTTCCTTGCCCTTATTATCAATCTGGAAAAGAATTTGCTGCGGCATTTCAAGTAGCCCGCTAATGGTGCCGATATCGCCATGTTCAGCGTCAATAACGCTGTATCCGATTATATCATTCGGCTGAAATTCTTTAGAGGCAGCTACTTTCTTGCGGTCAATAAGAACGTTCAGTCCGCAAAGGCGCGCAGCCTGTTCAGGCGTGTTTACAAACTCAAATTTGAGGGTAATTAAATCGTTGCTTTGATGCAGCAACGTTTCAATAAAAAACGGAACCGGTGTTGGGGGTATATCCACAAACACCGGTTCCGCATTTTTTAGTTTTGCTTTACTGAAACTGTCTTGTTTGATTACAAGTGCACCATTGTTACCATGCGTTCTTACAATCTTGCCAAACAGCGTCCGTTCCACGCTCACACGATATTACTCGGCAGCAGGAGCTTCGTTTTCAGCAGCAGCCTCAGCAGCAGGAGCTTCTTCAGTTACTTCTGCTACAGGAGCAGCGGCAACAGCAGCAGCAGCCTCAGCTTCGGCAGCAAGCGCAGAAGTTTTTTCAGCTACTTTTTGAGCTACAGCTTCTTTGCGGGCTTGTTCAGCTTCCATGCGTTTCTTTGCTTCTGCAACAGATGAAGAAGCAAGGGTTCCGCGTTTAGCGTCAATTTTACCTTGTTTTTCGTTCGTCCATTTTTCAAAGCGTTTATCGGCTTCTTCTTGTGTGAAGGCTCCTTTTGCAACCCCACCTTGCAGGTGCTGGCGATAAAGAACTCCTTTGTAAGAAAGAATGGCGCGGCAGGTATCCGTAGGCTGCGCCCCGTTTTGCAACCAGGTCAACGCCTTGTCGGAGTTGATGTCAATGGTAGCTGGATTGGTGTTGGGATTGTAGGTGCCTATGCGCTCGATGAGCTTTCCGTCTCGTGGTGCACGACCATCCGCAACGACAATGTGGAACAGGCCTAAACCTTTTTTCCCATGTCTCTGTAATCTGATTTTTGCAGGCATTTGTTTATGTTTTTTTTGATTAAGGGGTGCAAATGTAGTATTTATTCTCAATTACAAACAATTTCCTACTTTTCGGCCATGCAAATAATTGAAGTAAAGACCAACCATCACGAGGAAGATTTCCTTGAAATGCCTCGCCTTATCTATAAGAACGACCCGAACTGGATACCTCATATCCGTCAGGATATTCAAAAGATATTTGACCCGAAAAAGAATAAATTTTTCCGCTATGGCGAAGCAACTCGCTTTATCCTGAAAGATGACAGCGGGAAAACAATTGGTCGCGTAGCTACTTTTATCAACCGCAGACTTTCCGATACCTTTAAGCAACCCACAGGCGGTTTTGGCTTTTTTGAATGCATTGATGATGCTAACGCTGCAAAAATGCTGTTTGATAAATGCGCTCAATGGAATGTAGAGCGAGGCATGAAGGCAATGGATGGCCCCATCAACTTTGGCGAAAAGGACCAGTTCTGGGGCTTGATGATTACCAACTTTGAAAGTCCTGCCACATACGGCATGAACTACAACCCATCTTATTACCGCAAGTTTTTTGATGATTACGGGTTTAAAACTTATTATGAACAATATTGCTATTATCGTCCGGTTTATCTTCCAGCTCAGGAGATTTTTATTCGCAAGTCAAAGAGCCTTAATGAGCAAGGATATTCAGTTCGTTGTCTAGACCCTAAAAAATTAGACAAGTTTGCTGAAGATTTTCGGACGATATATAATAATGCCTGGGGAGGACATGCTGGATTTAAACCAATGGAGTCGGCTCAGGCCAAGAATATCATGCAAAAACTTAAGCCAGTATTAGATCCGGACATTGTTTATTTTGCTTATCATCATGAAACTCCGGTTGGTTTTTATATCAGTATTCCTGAATTAAATTCTTTATTCAAATATGTAAATGGAAATCTTAACTGGTGGGGTAAAGTAAAGTTTATGTATCACAAGTTGCGCGGTGAATGCAAAACCATGTATAGTATTGTGTTTGGAGTTGCTAAGGAGCATCAGGGAAAAGGAATTGAAGGTTTGATGATTAAATATGCAGAAACTGTAGTTTATCCAAAGAAAAAGTATTTGCATGTAATTCTGACCTGGATAGGAGATTTTAACCCTAAAATGCTCAAAGTAATTGATAATTTAGAATGTACTAAATGGCGCACCTACATAACCTGCCGCAAAATGCTGGACGAAAGCATTCCTTTTGAGCGTGCACCTATAATAGAATAGTATAGGATTTTACTACATTTGCCGCCCGAAGTAAAAAGGAGATTAAATGTCAAAGGATACGGAATTGTTTTTCTGCCACGAATCATCGTATGTAGATGATGGTTGCAAAATAGGTAAGGGCACTAAAATATGGCACTTTACTCATATTATGCCTGATTGTGTTTTGGGTGAAAACTGTAACATAGGTCAAAACTGTGTTATTTCTCCGGGAGTTATTCTTGGTAAAAATGTAAAGGTTCAGAACAATGTTTCCATTTATACGGGAGTAACCTGCGATGATGATGTTTTCTTAGGTCCGTCAATGGTGTTTACCAATGTGCGTAACCCGCGCAGTGCAGTAAACAGACGTGGACAGTATGCTCATACCCATGTTGGAAGAGGTGCTTCAATCGGGGCAAACGCAACTATTGTTTGCGGAAATGATGTCGGAAAGTTTGCATTCATAGGAGCAGGAACGGTGGTTATTAAAGATGTTCCGGATTATGCATTGGTGGTAGGCAATCCTGCCCGTCAGGTTGGCTGGATGAGCGAATTTGGACATCGCCTTAATTTTGATGAAAGCGGAACAGCTGTTTGTGAAGAAAGCAAAGAGAAATATAAGTTAGAAAACGGAAAAGTTTCTAAAACAAATGAATAAAGACGCTCGGAAAATAAAATTTGCAGTATTAGGGCAAGGGCATATTGGTAAACGCCATGCTGAAATGGTTCGGAGAAATCCCGAAACAGAATTGATTGCCGTTTGCGATGTTCAGACAAAAGATAAACTTGGGTTGAATGATTTAACCGAAAAATTCTACAACACCCCGGGAGAATTATTTGCTGCGCATCCCGAAGTTGAAGTGGTGAGTGTTTGTACACCAAACGGCTTGCATGCAAGTCAATCATTGCTTGCTTTAGAAGCTAATAAACATGTTGTAATAGAAAAACCTCTGGCACTTCATCGTCAGGATTGCGAGCAACTTATTTTTAAAGCGCTTCAAATGCACAAGCAGGTTTTTTGTGTAATGCAAAACCGTTATTCGCCACCCAGCGTTTGGATGAAAGAAATAGTGGATAGTAAAATTATTGGCGATGTCTACATGGTACAGTTGAATTGCTACTGGAATCGTGATGAACGCTATTACAAAAAAGGTGGCTGGAAAGGAACTCAGGAATTGGATGGCGGAACATTGTTTACTCAATTTTCGCACTGGATTGATTTGTTGTATTGGCTATTTGGCGATATAACAGACATTCAGGCAAAATTTGCAGACTTCAATCACAAAGATTTAACTGAATTTGAGGATAGCGGTTTTGTGAATTTTAACTTTATCAATGGTGGTATGGGAAGTATTAATTTCTCTACTTCTGTTTGGGATAAAAATCTGGAAAGCAGCATTACAGTTATTGGAAGTAACGGAAGCGTGAAGGTTGGCGGACAATACATGGACAAAGTAGAACATTGCCATATTAAAGATTACGTATTACCTGAATTAGCTGAAACTGCTCCTGCCAACGATTACGGGGCTTACAAAGGTTCTGCAAACAACCACCATTTCTTAATTCAGAATGTGGTGGACACACTGAAAGGAAGAAATACAATTACCACAAACGCTCTTGAAGGCCTGAAAGTGGTTGATATAATTGAACGCATTTACTCTTTAAAGAAATAGAATTTATGTATGATAAAATAATCAAAAAAGAGGCTAAGGTTGCCCTTATCGGACTTGGTTATGTTGGATTGCCAATTGCACTTGAATTTGCTAAATCAGTTTCTGTAATTGGTTTTGATATAAATGATGCGCGTCTTGAAATGATGCGCAATAAAATAGACCCAAGTGAAGAATTGCCTTCTTCTGCTTTTGATGGTTGTGATATTGAATTCACATCATCCATAGATGTTTTAAGAACAGCCAACTTCTTTATTGTAGCTGTTCCCACACCAATCGATGAACATAATTTGCCGGATTTAATTCCTGTTTTATCAGCATCAAAGTCGGTTGGTAAAGCATTGAAGAAAGGCGATTATGTAGTTTATGAATCTACTGTTTATCCGGGCTGCACAGAGGAAGATTGTATTCCTGTCTTGGAAGAAATGTCAGGCTTAAAATTTAAAACTGATTTTAAAGTTGGTTATTCACCTGAACGTATTAATCCCGGAGACAAAGAACATACGATTACTAAAATCATAAAAGTTGTTTCTGGTTGCGATGCGGAATCTCTTGAAAATATAGCAAAAGTGTATGAGATTGTTGTAAAGGCAGGCACTCATCGCGCACCTTCTATTAAAGTTGCAGAGGCGGCAAAAATTATTGAAAATACTCAGCGCGATGTGAATATTGCATTGATGAATGAGCTTTCCATTATTTTTAATAAGATGGGAATTAATACGTACGATGTGCTTGAAGCTGCAGGAACAAAATGGAATTTCCTGAAATTCTTTCCTGGTTTGGTTGGCGGTCATTGCATAGGTGTTGACCCTTATTATCTTACTCATAAGGCGCGGGAATTAGGCTATCATTCAAAGGTTATTACTTCTGGTCGTGATGTAAACGATGACATGGGTGCATACATAGCCCGTGCAACACTAAAGAAAATAATTGCAAAAACTGGCGAAGCCGGTAATGCAAAAGTGTTGGTTATGGGTGCTACCTTCAAAGAAAACGTTTCCGACATTCGTAATTCTAAAGTTGCTGATGTTATAAAAGAGTTGAAAGACTTTGGCGTTAACGTAGAAGTGGTTGACCCCCATGCATCATCAAAAGATTTGAAACACGAATACGGATTTGAATTGACTGATAATATTGCCAATGATTATGATGCTGTGATTGTTGCTGTTAATCATAAAGATTACCTTTCATTAACTGAAGATTATTTTGACTCCATCACTGAAGGCAAAGGAATTGTGGTTGATATTAAAGGAATTTACAAAGACAAAATCAAGAAACTTACTTATTGGAGCCTTTAATGACAAAAGTATTAGTAACCGGAGGTACAGGATTTATTGGCTCGCACACTGTTGTTGAATTGCTGCAGAAGAATTATGAGGTTGTAATTATTGATGACCTTTCTAACTCATCTGCTGATGTTTTGGATTCAATAGAAAAAATTGCTGGAGTTAAACCAGAATTTGAGCAGTTTGATTTGTGCGATAAAAACAAACTGAAAGAATTTTTCAGCCGGCATAAAGACATAAAAGCTGTTATTCATTTTGCTGCAAAAAAAGCAGTTGGGGAATCAGTTGATAATCCTTTGTTGTATTACAGAAACAACCTTTTTTCTTTTGTGAATTTATTAGAGTGCATGTTAGAGAACTCAATAAAATTTATTGTGTTCAGTTCTTCCTGCACTGTGTATGGTGAACCTGATTATTTGCCTGTTGATGAGCATGCACCAATAAAGAAAGCAGCTTCGCCTTATGGTAACACCAAGCAGCTTTGTGAAGAAATACTGGAAGAAACTATTTCGGCAAATAACGAAAAGCTGGAAGGTATTGCTTTGCGTTATTTCAACCCGACAGGCGCACACGAAAGTGCTTTGATTGGCGAATTGCCGATTGGAATTCCTAATAATCTGATTCCATTTGTTACTCAAACGGCAATTGGCAAAAGAGATAAATTAAAAGTGTTTGGCGGAGATTATGAAACAGAAGATGGATCTTGTATTCGTGATTTTATTCATGTAGTAGATTTAGCAAAAGCTCACATCATTGCTTTAGAGCGCATGATTAATTTGAAAATTCAATCGCCTTACGAAGTTTTTAATTTGGGAACAGGGGTTGGTTATTCAGTGTTAGATGTTATAAAAACATTTGAAAAAGTATCGGGAGTAAAATTGAATTACGAAGTAGTTGGCAGACGTGATGGCGATATCATGCAGATGTATGCCGACACAAATCTTGCAAATAATGAGTTGGGTTGGAAAGCAGAGCGAGGTTTGGAACAAATGCTAGATACTGCCTGGAAATGGGAACTTGCTTTAAAAGAAAAGAATAAATAATGAGTGCATTTAAAAAGACTATTCTAATCACAGGCGGAGCAGGTTTTATAGGCTCGCATGTGGTACGTTTGTTTGTAAATAAATATCCTGATTATAAGATTGTAAATCTGGATAAACTGACTTACGCAGGTAATCTTGAAAACCTGAAAGACATTGAACAGAAACAGAATTATGTTTTTGAAAGAGGAGATATTCTTGACTCTGCGTTTCTTCAAAAAATATTTGAGCAATACAACTTTGACGGAGTAATTCATCTTGCTGCTGAAAGTCATGTTGATCGTTCTATTTCTAATCCTATTGAGTTTGTTGTGACCAATGTTATCGGTACAGTAACACTTCTCAATGCTGCAAAGCATCATTGGAATACATCCTTAGATAATAAAACCGAAGGAAAGCTTTTTTATCATGTAAGTACAGATGAGGTATATGGAAGCCTTGGTGCTGAAGGACATTTTACAGAAGAAACCAAATACGACCCACATAGTCCCTATTCGGCATCCAAAGCAAGTTCTGACCATTTTGTTCGTGCTTATTATGATACATTTGGTTTACCCGTTGTGATTTCTAATTGTTCAAATAATTACGGATCGCATCACTTTCCTGAGAAGTTAATTCCTCTTGCAATTAATAATATCAAAAACAATAAGCCTGTTCCTGTTTATGGAAAAGGAGAGAATGTGCGCGATTGGCTATATGTAGAAGATCATGCTTCAGCAATTGACACTATATTCCATAAAGGGAAAGTTGGAGATACTTACAATGTAGGTGGAAATAATGAGTGGAGGAATATTGACATTGTTCATTTGCTTTGCCAAATAATGGACAAAAAGTTAGGTCGTGAAAATGGCGAATCGGTGAAGTTGATAACGTTTGTAAAAGACCGAGCAGGGCATGATTTGCGTTATGCAATAGACTCTACAAAACTGCAAAATGATTTAGGTTGGAAACCTTCTGTAAAGCCTGAGCAAGGTTTGGAAAAAACTGTTGACTGGTACCTTGCCAATGAAGAATGGCTCAATCATGTTACTTCAGGAGCTTACCAGAAATATTACGAGCAACAATACGTTATAAGATAGATGTACGAGCAAAAATTTCATTCCGAAGATATTTCAGGCAATTCATTTCTGGTAACAGGAGGAGCTGGTTTTATTGGTTCCAATATTGTCGAGTATTTGCTGAAGAACGGTGCCGGAAAAGTTCGTGTGTTGGATAACCTGAGCGAAGGTTTGCGTGAAAATGTTGAAATGTTTCTCAATAATTT
>CAMBRL010000149.1 GCA_945870105.1 Chitinophaga pinensis | reverse complement strand
GGGGTTTGGCACAAGGTTTTGTGCCTGAACACTTGCGCAGGCAAGCAGGCAAAGACAAAACGTTGTGTTATTTTTTAACATGATTTCGGGTGATTACTTTTTTGTAACCGTGAACTCAACGCGTCTGTTGAGTTTCCTGCCCTCCTCTGTATCGTTTTTAGCTAATGGTTTGCTGCTTCCAAAGCCGTTGTAGGTCATGCGGGTTGGATCCACATCAAACATGGCAAGGAAATTTACAACCGCCTGAGCACGTTGCACCGAAAGCTTTTTGTTCATGTCTTCGCTTCCGCTTTCATCGGTGTGTCCGTCAATGCGTATTTGCATGGTGGGATTATTATTCATCAAATTCACTAATGTTATGAGCTCGCCTTCGCTCTTTGGCAAAATTTCAGCACTGTTTTTAGCAAAATAAAGGTGCACCATAACGGTGGGCTTTGCATCGGGCTGGGCTTTTGCCTGCACCATTGCTTTTTGCTGGGTAAGCGCCTCGTTAATAGCTTTAAGTTCGTTCAGCTTCTGACGTACTTCCGCAATTTTTTTGTCAATCTCTTTCTCATCCAGCATTTGTTTGATAGAAAGCGGGTCAATCAAAAGCTCGGCAGCGGCAACCTGTTTAGGCGCTTCGGCTTCTTTCCATGCAGGATTTTTCTGCGCTTGATTTAATCCGGCTACCGGGCTTATGTTGGTTGCTGTAAAAAACGGTTCGGGCGTTTTTCCTGATTCGTAAACCGCCACATCGTCAATAAAATAATAAGCATACAAACCCTTTCCAATAGAAGGAGAAGCAGTGGTAGGCGTTTTGGTATTGCCCGCAAAATTTCCGATGGTTATGTATTTTTCACCGCCTTTGGCTGTAAAGGTTCCTGAAAGTTTTTTCCACATTTTATTGTCTTTCAGAAAACTTTCGGCAGGGTTGTTTACCTGCGGGCGGCATGGGCCGGGAACTAATTTGAAATCGCCTTCAGGAGATTTTACACTTTCATAACACTCAAAAACTGTTTCAACCAGACCAGTTATTTTATCTACTGAAAAGTAGGCGCTGATATTTCCGATAGCATATTTTGAATTTTCGGCCAGACAAAGATTGTATTCTACTGTGTATGTTTTGCCGGCAACCAACGGACTTTTTAAGGGAGCCTGGGCATATACCCGATAACGCTCGTGATAAACGGTAAGTCCTATATAGGCATCACCGCTCAATGCTTCCTGGTAGCCCACCACATTGTCGGGAACCCCGCAGGTATTGCTGCACCGGTGGAAATAGTCAATAGAACCGGCTGTTGGCTGTATCCAGTTTTCGATATAAAGCTGGCGTTTACCGAGTTCTTTCGGGCAAACGGTATGGGCTTCGAAGCTTGGGTTGGGTACAAGGTTTTGAGCTTCCGCTGCGGAAAAGCTGAGGGTAAGAGCAGCTATAAGTAGGTAGTTTTTTGCCATTTGCTAAAAAATGCAAAGGTTCTTACGCAGTTCGACCAAATAAGGTTATCCGGCTTTAAACTTAGCCTAACGCGACATCAAGCACCATCATTACAATAAAGCCCAGAATAAAGCCAATGGTAGATGAATCGGTAAAGCGGTCGCGCTGGGTTTCAGGAACCACTTCTTCTATAACCACATAAATCATGGCACCTGCGGCAAAGGCAAGTGCATAAGGCAAAACAGGCATTGCGTAAACAACTGCTAATGCGCCCAAAACACCTGCAATGGGTTCAACCACAGCAGAAAGTTGCCCGTACCAGAAACTTTTTAAACGGCTAACACCGCTTCTGCGTAAAGGCATGGCAACAGCAATGCCTTCAGGAAAATTCTGCAAACCGATACCGATTGCCAATGCAATGGCAGCTCCCAGATTTGCACCTTCAACACCGTGAGCAACGGCTCCAAATGCAACACCCACAGCCAACCCTTCCGGAATATTGTGCAGCGTTATAGCAAGCACCAATAATATCGTGCGGTTCCAGTTGGTTTTAATACCTTCCTGTTCTTCTTTTTCAAAATTGATGTGCAGGTGAGGCATTACTTTGTCTAAGCCATAAAGAAATAAGGCACCCGAAAGAAAACCCACAGCCGCAGGAAACCAATTAGGCACTCCTGGATTGGAGATTGGGCTGATTTCAATAGCGGGTGCAAGCAGTGACCAGTAGCTTGCTGCAATCATTACACCGCCTGTGAAACCCAGCATGCCATCAAAGAACTGACGGTTCATGGTTTTAAAGAAAAAGACAAACGATGCACCCAATGCAGTTAAAAACCATGTGAAAGTTGTGGCAGCTAAAGCCTGTTGAATGGGGGTGTATTGGCTGATGAAGATTTCTATGTCGTGTAAATTCATGTGTAGATTATTTAAGTGATACTAAGATATTTTTTGCCACTTCGTTGCTGATGAAAAATGGTTTTCCCTTGCCCACTGTTATCTGGAGCGAGCGGTCGAAATCGTTGATGTCGTTTATTTTTATGGTGCTACCTAACGTCAGTTCTGTTTTGGCAAGATATTGCAGAAATGTTGGGCTATGGTCAACAACGCCTGTCATCATGCACACTTCATTTTTCTTAAAAGTAGATAACAATGCTGATTTCTGAATTTGCAGTTTTCCATTTGAATCAGGAATTGGGTCGCCATGTGGGTCAACTTTTGGATAGTCAAGAAATTTATCAATCTGCGCCACTAATTTTTCTGAATTAATGTGCTCCAATTGTTCAGCAAGGTCATGCACTTCGTCCCAGCCGAACTCTAATTTTTCCACCAGGAACATTTCCCAAAGGCGATGTTTACGGATGATATTGAGCGCAATTTTCTCGCCTTTTGCAGTCAGTTTTACACCGTAATACTTCTCGTAATTAATCAGCTTTTTGTCTGAAAGTTTTTTCAGCATATCGGTTACCGAAGCCGCTTTGGTGTTCATTTTTTCGGCAATGGAATTGGTGGTAACCGATCCTTTTTCTCCATCCACTAATTTGTAGATGGCTTTGAGGTAGTTTTCTTCGGTGAGTGAATTCATGACATTGATAGTTTCGCCACAAATGTATTATAAATTTAGTATTATCACAAAATAAATTTAGGGTAGTCTAAAAAATAAGTATGTTTGTGCCGGAAATATGTATCAGTTGAAAAGGATAATTGCATTTATATTGTTTGTTGCTTATGCCTCGCTCAGTGCTAAAGGGCAGGTTGGAACAATAAAAGGAAATGTCACGGATGGTAGGTCTGGTGTGCCTTTTGCCAACATCGGCATAAAGGATAATAAGGGAGGAGCAGCTTCAGATATAGACGGTAATTTTATTTTAAACAATGTGCCGGTTGGAGAGCAAGAGATTATTGTTTCGGTGCTTGGTTTTGAAAAATTCAGGCAGAAAGTGAATGTTATAAATGGACAAGAAACAATAGTTTTATTGGTTCTTAAGCCTTCTTCTCTTGCATTAGATCAAGTTGTGGTTACAGGCACTATGAAGGAAACGTTTATCTCTGCTTCGCCTGTTAAAGTTGAAGTAATTACGCAGAAGTTTTTGCAGACCAACCCCACCAACAATATTATAGAAGCTGTGCAAACTGTAAATGGTGTGCAGGAACAAATTAACTGCGGTGTGTGCGGCACCAATGATATTCATATCAACGGAATGGAAGGTCCTTACACGTTAGTTTTGATTGACGGAATGCCGATTATGAGCGCGTTGGCAACAGTTTATGGCTTTAATGGAATACCGACTTCGCTGGTTGACAGGGTTGAGATTATCAAAGGTCCGTCTTCAACTTTGTATGGTAGTGAGGCGGTGGGTGGTGTAATAAATATCATTACCACTAAGCCGGAGAAAATGCCAATCATTGGTTTCAATACCTATTACACTTCGCACCGCGAGTTGAATGTTGATTTTGCAGTTACACCTAAATTCGGGAAAAAGCTGACCACAACTTTGAGTGGAAATTATTACCGCAATCAATACCGCATGGATTTTAACGAAGATAATTTTACAGACATTCCTCTTAACAACCGATTTACTTTGTTTAACAAGTGGAGTATTGCACGCAAGGAACATCGCATTGCCAACATTGCTTTGCGTTACTACACCGAAAACCGTTTTGGCGGGGTGTTGCAATGGCAACCGGTACACCGCGGCAGCGATAGTGTTTACGGGGAATCTATTTACACCAACAGGCTGGAAGTAATTGGTTCGTATCAGTTGCCGGTAAGTAATCATCATCTGCGGATTGATTACTCGTATAACTTTCATGATCAGGACAGTTATTATGGTAAAACACCTTACCGAGCTCAGCAACAGATATTTTTCTCCAACCTTTTGTGGAATCGTAAATTCGAAAAGCATGATGTGCTGACGGGGATAACATTGCGTTACCAACTTTATTCAGATAATGCTGCTGCCAATACGGACGAGAAGAAATTTATCCCGGGTATATTTGTGCAGGATGAATATACCATTGGCAAAACATCTGTTCTATTGGCGGGCGTGAGGCTTGATCATCACGAAAATCACGGATTTATTTTTTCACCGCGTCTTAGCTTTAAGCAAAAGATAGGAACCTATACTTCGGTTCGAATGAACAGCGGAACGGGTTTTCGTCTGGTGCATTTATTTACAGAAGATCATGCAGCATTGACGGGAGCACGACAGGTAGTGATAAAAAGCAATCTTGAACCTGAGCGTTCTTACAATGTAAACCTGAATATAAATCATGTTTACAGTTTTGCCAACGGAACGGGAACACTTGATGTTGATGCATTCTACACTTATTTCACCAATAAAATTATTCCAGATTATAGCACAGATCCTAACCTGATTATTTATGATAATCTTGCCGGCTTTTGTGTTACAAGGGGTTTTGCTGCAAGCATTAATCATTCATTTGCTTTTCCATTGAGGGTAAATATTGGCGGGACGTTTCAGGATGTTTACCAGGTAACTGAAAACACGGTTGGCGAGAAGGTGAAGCAGAAACAATTATTCACCCCTGCCTTTTCCGGAACATTTGTGGTGGGTTATAAATTCCGCAAACTGAAACTTTCAGTTGATTATACAGGCAGGGTAATGGGTCCCCAGAAACTGCCACATTACGATGCTCCGTTTACCCGCCCCGAGACATCGCCCTGGTTTACGATACAGAATGTGCAGATAACCAAAGAAATCAAATCATTCAGCGTGTATGTTGGTGTAAAAAATATTTTCAACTGGACTCAAAGTTCTCCATTGATTAATCCTGAGAATCCTTTCGGAAAAGATTTTGATACAGCTTATGCCTGGGGACCATTGCAGGTGCGCAGATTTTTTGTGGGTGTGCGCTGGAATCTGGCAAGAAAATAAATTGCATTTTTGTAACATGCTAAAATATGCTTTCACACTTAGTTTCTTTATTTTGTTTTTTGCTGCTCTTTCTTCTTCAGCTCAGGAAAAGAGAAAGACAGAAACAATTACCATTAAAACCCAAATCAATTGCGACCATTGCAAACAATGCGAAAGTTGCGGTGGAAGGTTTGACAGAGAAATTCCTTTTATAAAAGGCATAAAAAACTATAGCTTTGATGAAAAGGCAATGAGCATTTCGCTTACATATAACACCAAACAAACTACTCCTGAAAAACTGAGAGAAGCAATCAGTACTATTGGTTTTGATGCAGATGATGTAAAAGCTAATCCGAAAGCTGTTGCAAAACTGGATGATTGTTGCAGAAAGGGTAGCTGATATACTGCTTCTTCTTTTACTATTTAATCTTTCTCTCCATTCTCTTCTTCTTCTTTTGTTTTGCTCAAAAGATTTCCATCAGCTGTAAAAAGCACATCAAATTCTTCTTCACCTTTTTCAATTTCGGCTTCAAAAATATTTCCGTCTTTAGCGCTTTCAATTTTACTTGCTTCCTCAACTTTGTAACCCTGGAAATCTTTGCTTAATGCAGCCTGCACGGAGGCTGGTAAAGCAGAAGTTTTTATTTCAGTTTCGGTTTCAAGCCACTTGCCTGTATTGTCAAAATTGGCAGAAGTTTTTTCGCCATTCAGTTTAAAACCTACTTCGTACTCGGTTGCATTTTCTATTTCCCAGGTTGTTTTTGCAATGCCCGGAAACTTTGTTTTAAATGCAGCAATTACGGCAGCAGGTACATCTGTTTCCTGTACTTTTTGTCCGAAGGCAATGGTTGTAATCAAGACGGCTGCCAGAATTGTTGTTAGTTTTTTATTCATGTTTTTAATTTTTAAAAGTTGAATTTGTGAAAGTTCGTATTTAAGACTTGTCAGGTTTGATAATGTCTATCAAATTTATAAATTTAATCAGCAATGCATGCAACCTAAATGTTAATTTTTGCTGAAGCAATCTTATTTAATACTCTAATAGCTATGGGTACGAAGTTATGAAGCCATTTCATAATATCTCTTATTTTTGCCGCAAATAAATTTAACCATGAAAAAAGTATATTACCTTTTACTGGCAACATTTGCTGTATTGGCAGCATGTAAAACTTCCAAAGAAACAAGCACTGCCACCACCGCACCGGAACCTAAAAAAGCAGATTGCGGAACGGCTGCTTACACTTATGCAGCCAACATTAAACCAATACTGAATGAGAGTTGCAATGGCTGCCACGGTCCTGCTAAGAAGCGCGGAGGGCTTGACTTCACAATCGATGAAGTGCTTTACGGTGAAGCAAGAAGCGGTAAATTAGTTTGTGTTGTACAACAGAATAAAGGTTGCGAAGCTATGCCGCAATACAATCCTAAGTTGAGTGACGATAAAATAAAAATGATTGAATGCTGGGTAAACAGCGGAATGAATAAGTAATGTATAAACTGCTTATCAGGCCCATACTTTTTCTCTTTTCGCCTGAGAGTATCCACTATTTTACGTTTCGTTTTATAAAGATTGCCTTTGCATTTCCGTTTGTGCAAAGCATTGTTACTGAATTGCATAAGCCCAAAGGAAACAATCTGGAGCGCGAAGTGTTCGGAATAAAATTTCCTAATCCTGTGGGACTGGCTGCCGGTTTTGATAAAGATGCAAAGCTATTTGACGAGCTCTCGGCCTTTGGTTTTGGATTTATTGAAATAGGTACGCTTACCCCAAAACCACAGCCGGGCAATGATAAGCCCCGCCTGTTTCGCCTTCCCGAAGACAGCGGATTAATCAACCGCATGGGCTTTAATAACGAGGGGGTGGATGCAGCTGTTGAGCGACTGAAGGAAAATAATAACAACGTAATAATTGGCGGAAACATCGGCAAGAATAAGGTAACTCCTAACGAAGAAGCCATACACGATTACATCTATTGTTTCAATGCATTGTTTGATCATGTGAATTATTTTGTAGTGAACGTAAGCTCGCCCAATACTCCCGGTCTGCGCGACCTGCAGGAGAAAGAACCGCTTACAAAATTGCTGACTGAATTGCAGAAACGCAATAACGAAAAACTAAAAGCTAAACCCATTCTGCTAAAGATTGCACCTGATCTTACCAACTCTCAATTAGATGATATTATTGATATTGTGCGCATCACCAAAATTGCCGGAGTTATTGCCACAAATACAACAATCAGTCGTGACAATCTAACTTCTGACCTCCAATTTCTAACCTGTATTGGAGCAGGAGGCCTTAGCGGTTTGCCCGTGCGAGAGCGCAGCACCGAGGTAATCAGATACCTGAGTGAAAAATCAGGAAAGGCATTCCCCATCATTGGAGTAGGAGGTATACACTCACCCGATGATGCTATTGAGAAATTAAATGCTGGTGCCACGCTTGTGCAACTATATACTGGTTTTATTTATGAAGGACCCGGGTTATTGAAGAGGATTTGTAGCAAAATCAGGTAATAGTTTTCGATACTGCCAAGCCGGGTAGCCTAACTACTTTTATCATACTGCTTAAGAAGGAACATGCAGCTCAACGAGGGGCGCTAACTGCTTGTTACCGTTTAGTAATAAGTTTACATTTGCCCCAAACCCCGCATTCATGTACAACAAACTACTCTTATTCACAGGCCTTACCCTTCTGGCAGCCTGCAACAACTCTTCTGATATGAAAACAACCCCTTACCAATGGCCCGATGTAAAGGCCCCCGTTGCCGAACTGAAGCCCCTGCAACGCATCCTTCACGGTGATACCGTTACCGATAACTATTACTGGATGATAGACTACTTTAAAAATGGCCCCGACAGCATCAACGTACTTGACTACCTCAAGGCTGAGAATGCTTATGTAGATACCATGATGAGCGGCACCAAACAATTTCAAGAACAATTGTTTGCTGAAATGAAGGC
>CAMBRL010000148.1 GCA_945870105.1 Chitinophaga pinensis | reverse complement strand
TGTCCATTTCCAGGCAAGTTCATCGGAATATTTTGCCAGTTTTTTTCTTATTTTACTTGTGGTGATATCATTCAGTTCAAGCGCCTCATTCAACTCGCTTTTAAATTCTGTTTCCAACTGATTTATTTCCACTTCCGACTTTTCTGCCTGACCGTAAATACCCGAATGTATAAGTACAGCCCTACGCACAATAGAGTCCAATGAATAAATGTAATCAGCCATTTCAGTCGTTGGAGTATTTCTTTCTCTGAAATTATTTACAGTTTTAGTGTAGGTTTCCAGTCCTGATTCCCAGTTGCTGTTCGTTCGGTATTTATCTTCAAGATAAACGGTCTGAAGTTCAAGAATGGCATGGTTTATCGCATTAATTTGTGTAATGGCTGCAACATGATTAGATACATCATCGCGTTGTTGTTTTACAGAACGAATCAAGGTAACGCTCCATACCACAAACAGCAGCGAAAGAATTACTGCAACGATGGCGTATATGCGGGAGGTGTTATTCAAAATTAAATCAGGTGAAAAGTAAAGGTCATAAATATTTATGAGACGCGAGGTAATTCTTTACGTAATCATCAATTCCCGCTTCTAATGAGGTAAACTCTTTTTCGTAACCCGCAGAACGCAGTTTATTCATTTCTGCTTCCGTGAAGTATTGATATTTATCACGTATATCTTCGGGAGTATCAATGAAGTCAATATTTTCAGTAATACTCATTGCCCTGAAAATATTTTGAGCAAGTGAAAGAAATGTTCGCGCTTTTCCTGTTCCCAAATTATAGATTCCACTTTGTTTCCGGTTAAGCATAAAATGAAAACACGCATCGCAAACATCCTTCACGTAAATAAAATCACGCAATTGTTCCCCGTCTTTATATGCTGAATTGTGCGAACGGAATAATTTCATTTTACTATTTTGCTTCACCGAGTTGTAGGTATGAAAAATCACTGAAGCCATACGCCCTTTGTGAAATTCATTCGGGCCATAAACATTAAAAAACTTCAGCCCAACCCATAAATATGGTTTACGTTTCTGAGCCAATGCCCATTTATCAAAATCATTTTTAGAATCTCCATATGGGTTCAGCGGTTTGAGCTGCGGAATTAGTTCTTCGTTATCCGAAAAACCCAATTCTCCCAAACCATAAGTAGCAGCAGACGAAGCATAAACCAATGGCAAACCAAATTCAACACAGATATTCCAAACTTCTTTTGAATAATTGAGATTAAGTTCATCAAAAATAGTTTTGTCAAATTCAGTAGTATCAGTGCGGGCGCCCAGGTGAAATACAAACTGAACAAAGCGTTGGTTTTCTTTCAACCAGTTGAAAAACACGTTGCGTTCAACACGGGCAGATATTCTTTTGCCTTCAAGATTTTTGTTCTTTTCTTCATCTGAAAAATCATCCACTGCAACAACATCATAGTATTGCTCGCTGTTGAGTTTTTCAATCAAACAACTACCTATAAACCCTGCTGCGCCTGTTACTACAATCATTCAATTAGTTATATGCAGTGTTGTTCCATCATAATAAGTCTGGTATCTTTTCAGGGGCAAACCTGCGGGGCCATTTATTACAGAACCATCTACCACAATAAATTTGGAGCCGCAACAGGTGTCAACCAAGGTAATGTTATCGGTATCCATTTTCACTTTCCCGCAACTGTTAGTTGGCTGGTAGGTGCAGTGGCGGTCAAACGCATAAAACTCATCCTGCGTAAAACGATAAATGATAATTCCACGTGAACCGCCATTGATGTACAGCCAACCGCCAATAACATTGATATCGTTGTATTGCGGATTGGCAGGATAGATGTCAATGTTTACAGGCACGTAAGGAATATTGCTGCTGTTATTACTCTTGCTGCAAGATGTAAGAAGGATTAGTGTAACAGAAAGAAGAAGAAAGTTTTTCATTATCGCCAAAATTAAGAACACTTCGACTATGCTCAGTGTGACATTATAAATTATTCGGTTCTCGTTGCAGGCATAAAGAATTTCAGAGTCTGTTCTCTGTCATTTATCTGCAGGCGTGCAACAAAAATTCCGCCTGCATGGCGTGGCTCTTCTATAAGCATATTAAATTGTCCTGCCGGATGATTGTCATCATCAACAAGCAATGCTTTTGCACCGTTTATATCAAACCATTCTATCACTACTTTTCCTGCATTAGCAACATTATAATGTAAGTAAGAATTCTGCTCTGTATCATCGTAATAAACGTAGGCACCAATTTCCAATGAAGGCGGAACAATCACATAATCGCGTGCTTTTTCCACTGCACTTTTTGCATTGATTCGTCCGTGACCAAGTTCATCGCTCCAGGGACCTGAAGGACCTGCTGCACTGTAATCATACCCGCCAACAGTATCACAGGTTGATTCTAAAATGGAGCGGGCTTGCGCTTGCGTTAATTCAGGACGGATGGAAAGCATTAATGCCATTACTCCTGCTGCATTTGGGCAAGCAGCAGATGTTCCGTTAAAGGTGTTGTAATAATTAGAATTAGCGCTAAAGCCATTTGTTCCGTTCATATCCGTGGCAGGGATTTTTACTCCGGGTGCTGAAACATCCAGACCATCACCCCAGTTGCCTCCCCACCATGTTTCATTGTCGCAGGAAGTATTGCTTTTCCATTCATCGCACATGCTGGTTGCATTTACTGAAATAACAATATCGGTTCGTGCGGGCCAGATTGGAATAGTATCCGTCAGTCCGTCATTGCCGCTGGAATGCAGCACCGGTAAACCTTTTCCGTTTCTGCCGCTGTTCACGGCTTCGTTGATGGCAATGTTTACAATTGAATCCTGTCCCGGAAAGAGCGACAAGAAATTATCTGTTATTCCCCATGAGTTGCTGGAAACATCTACATCAGCAATTTGCCACTGGTAACTTATTCCATTTACAAAAAACTCGCTGGTTGACCATGGAATTGGATCACCACCCACGCCAATTGTTATGTAATAAAATACTCTGATGGGAACTATTTTGCAATTGGGTGCAATGCCCGCAATGCCCAAACCATTATCGGCAACAGCGCAAACAATTCCCGAGCAGCAAGTGCCGTGTCCGTCTTCATCAAAGTTAGGAGTAGGATATCCTTTTGTGTTTTGTACAGAATCCTGACAGGCATCGTAACCTGCAAGCAGGTTCGACATCAAATCTTCGTGAAGTGTATCAACACCAGAATCTAAAATACCCACTTTTATATCTACTGAACCCATGGTGATTTGCCAGGCTTCTGTTACTTTCATATCAGCACCCGGAGTGCCGTTGTATTGTTGTGAACCACCTACATTTTCCAAATTCCATTGACGGTTGAAACGCGGGTCGTCAACTGTTACTGTTGGTGAAAAATTATAGTTGGGTTGGGCATGCGCAAACTTTCCTTCCTGCATAAAATACTGTGAAAGTTCAAATGGATTTCCTTGTGATTTTTTATCAACTCTAAGTTTATAAACGTTATTGATGAATTGATTTTCGCCAATGATTTTTGTTTTGGTTTGCAAGGCAAGTTCTCTCAATTGTTGCAGCTCACCTGAATGATTGAGTTTCACAAAAAACTCATCACCTGCTGTGATGTATTGGTTCTTTCCGGTATTGTAAAGCGGTGCAACAAAAGCTACAATATCCAGTTTATTCAGTTCTTCTGAAACAGTTTTGTAATCTGCATTTCCATCTAACTCAACCAATGTTGTTTTATAAGGAAAGCGGTTTCTTGCATCCGTCAGCTTTATTCCTGGCACCGATTGAACAAGTGTGTTCAGTTCCTGGGCAGAAAGGTTTTTAGTAAAACGAACAAACAGTTGGTTGATTTCGGGTTCAGGCTTTGCGGTGGTGTTTATAATGATTGCAAAGAAGAGCAGGCAAAGCGAAAAGAGTTTTTTCATTACGACAATAATTTTATCAAAGGTAAAATAAAAAAGTCCCTTGCCGAGGCAAAGGACTTTTCGTTTTTAATAGAGGATTGTTAATAGACTATTGCGCTACCGCAGTTGCCGTCTCTTCCTGTTTTACTGTTCCGGCACCGTTGATATCGGTGATGGTGATGTTCTTTTCTGAGTTTTCATTTAACGATGAAGTTGCAGGAGAAACTACTGCATTCGGTTCTTCGTGTTTTACAACGTGCTCCACAGCAATTAAAGGTGCAATGGTTAAACCAACCAGTGATGAAAGTTTAATGAGGATGTTCATAGAAGGACCTGAAGTATCTTTGAATGGATCTCCAACAGTATCACCTACAACAGCAGCTTTATGCGGCTCTGATTTTTTGTAGAACATTTCTTTCTTTCCGTTCACTTCAATTTCCACACCTTTCTCAAATGATTTTTTTGCATTGTCCCATGCGCCACCTGCGTTGTTCTGGAAGATAGCCCATAACACACCGCTTACTGTAACACCAGCCATGTAAGCACCCAGTGCTTCAGCACCCATGCCCAAACCAATGATAATAGGAGTAACAATTGTGATAGCACCCGGAGCCAACATCTCACGCAACGCAGCTTTGGTAGAAATCTCCACACATTTATCGTATTCAGGAGTTCCTGTTCCTTCCAGGATACCCGGAATTTCGCGGAACTGTCTGCGAACTTCGTTTACCATGTCCATGGCAGCTTTACCAACTGAGTTCATTGCCAGGGCAGAGAACACAACGGGTATCATACCGCCTATGAATAAAGCAGCCAACACTTTCGCGTCAAAAATATTGATACCGTGAATGCCTGTTAAAGTAACATAAGCAGCAAATAATGCCAATGCAGTTAAAGCGGCAGAAGCAATGGCAAATCCTTTTCCAACAGCAGCGGTTGTGTTACCCACTGAGTCAAGCACGTCTGTTTTTTCACGAACTTCTTTAGGTAATTCGCTCATTTCGGCAATACCACCTGCGTTATCAGCGATAGGTCCGAAGGCATCAACCGCCAGTTGCATAGCTGTTGTAGCCATCATTGCTGATGCAGCAATACCTACTCCATAAAAACCTGCCAAGGCATAAGCACCCCAGATAGCTGCTGCGAAAATGATAACAGGGAAAGCTGTTGAAAGCATACCTGTTCCCAGACCTGCTATAATATTAGTAGCTGCACCTGTTGCTGATTTCTGAACAATATCACGAACGGGTTTGCCACCCAATCCTGTATAGTATTCAGTGATCATAGAGATCAGATAACCAACCACCATACCGATACAAACAGCATAGAATACATTCATAGAAGAAGTTTCCATTACGCTGAAGGCGCCTGCGTTGAACGCACTCATCAAAATGGTTTCGGGCAACATCAATTTTATCAATACAAATGAAGCTGCAAGTGCGAGCAACATAGAGATGTTGTTTCCACGGTTCAATGCGCTTTGCACGGTGTTTACATCTGCTTTTGCGTTTTCTTTAATGCTTACAAAGAAGGTTCCGATGATGGAAGCGATGATACCGATACCGGCAATGGCAATAGGCAACAGGATTGGTCCGATGCCACCGAAATTATCGGCAATGTTTCCGCCATTGTCGCGGATGATGTAGTTACCAAGCACCATAGATGCCAATACGGTAGCCACATATGAACCGAATAAATCGGCACCCATACCGGCAACGTCACCTACGTTATCACCTACGTTATCGGCAATGGTTGCAGGGTTGCGCGGGTCGTCTTCAGGAATACCTGCTTCAACTTTACCAACTAAGTCAGCACCCACATCGGCAGCTTTGGTATAAATACCTCCGCCTACGCGTGCAAACAATGCAATTGATTCAGCGCCTAAAGAGAAACCTGCCAATACTTCCAATACTTTGGTCATGCCATCGTATCCGCCACCGGTTGCAAAATCACCGCCCATGAATTGGAAGAAGAATATGATAAAGAGTGAGCTTAAGCCCAATACTGCAAGACCTGCTACGCCTAATCCCATTACGGTTCCGCCACCGAAAGAAACTTTCAGGGCTTTAGCCAATGAGGTTTTAGCTGCCTGCGTGGTACGGACGTTGGCTTTGGTTGCTATGCGCATTCCCAGAAATCCGGCAAGCGCTGAAAAGAAACATCCTATTACAAAGGCAACAACGATTAACACACTTGAATGGGCAGCCACTTTAGGAACCTGTGAAAGGATACCCAAGGCTGTTCCGGCAAGTAATACATAGATAGCCAGAATACGGTACTCAGCCTTTAAGAAAGCCATAGCGCCATCGGCAATGTTTTTTGCAATGCCAGTCATTTTTGCATCGCCTGCATCTTGTTTTGTTACCCAGCTTGAAAGTATGGCCATGTAGGCCAAGGCTACCAATCCAAACACGGGAAGAATGTAAATCAGATTTTCCATAATCTTTGTTTAAAGTCTAATGTTTAAATGTTTAATGTTAAGTGTGTTCTGTTTTTTGAGGGGCGCAAAGGTATTATTAAATAGAAATTATGCAAAAGGGGGAGGAAAAGAGTTGGGGGTTGGAGGAGTTTTACCACTGAGGGCACAAGGGCACTGAGATTTACTGAGGGTGGAGGGTGGAAGGGTGTTTTACCACTGAGGGCACAAGGGCACTGAGATTTACTGATGGTGGAGGAAGGGAATGTTGAATTTAGAATAACGAATGTTGAATGTTGTGGCAATAAAAAAGGAGCGCGGGTGCGCTCCTGATTTTACCTCACCCCCAGCCCCTCTCCTTGAAATAAGGAGAGGGGGGCAGTGTACGTTTCTATAAGATAGTAATCTCGTAGGTTTGAGGGTTTGGACCCTGATTTTGAATATTAAGAAAGGCTTTGAAATCAGCCGCAGTTAGTGTATGTGTTTCTTCCTGACCGGGGAGAAGGGTTGAGCCTTGTCCATTTGGTGCATCGCCCGGATTGGTTGCGGGATAGAAGGTTAATCCACCGATTGCAGGACCAGTAGTAGTGTTCCTGATTTTAAAAGTAACGCCTACTGCCCACTCGGGATTCAGAGGACCCAAAACGTTAAGTATCTGACCGCTGTTTACTGTACCTGTGAAGGGAGAGATATGTTGCAACACTACGTGGCGCGTGAATTCTTTTCCGGCAGGTATGTGAAGATTTGTTTCGACCTTTTGGATGTATCCGACACGCTCCCAATATAAATCGTAATCATTGGGAAGGAGGTTTGCGATGCCGTATTTACCACCGGTAACCGCAAGGGTTTCCCCTACCTTTTGGGTTTGGCCTGTAAGGGTGATGAAAAATGTAGCGCCAACAAGGGGAACATCTTCTGCGTTTTTAACTGTTCCGCGGACTTTGGCTGTAGTGGAGCCAAGGTCGATGATGATGCGCGAAGAGAGGTAGTTGTTATAAAAATCTGCGTTGGCTACTTTGAACTGAATTGCGAGCGCATCCAACTCATCAAGGAGGAGTTCATCAATTTGTTTGATGAGGTCTTTGATGTTTTTAGTAACTGTTTTTTTGGACACGCGAGCTGTGCGTGGCTTAGGAACAAAGAGCGCATAGTTGGTGATGGCTGTTTGATAGGCAGCCATAACTACTGCTGTTATACCATAATCGGCAAGGGCAGCAAGGTGGAGATTAGCTTTGTCTTTGATGCTGTTTGCCAATTGTGTTAAAACTGTGTCGGCCTGCGCTTCAAGTTTATAGCGTTTGTAGTTTACAAAGTTGAAGAGTTCATCGTCACCTGTAGCTTTAGCATAGGCACGGAGGGCACCGATGATGAAAAGCATCTGGTCGATGAGGGCTGTTTTGCGTGTTTTTTTGGCAGCCGCTACACCGGTGATGATGGCGGTTTGCAGGGCGACCTGAGCCTGCAAGAGTGCTACTTTGTTTGTGAATGTTGTTGCAGCATTTGAGAAAGCAAGGATTAGTGCAACGATGGCTGGATTATTTGAGAATAACTCCAATACGGTTTCGTACATGGAGAGTTTGTTCTCTTGTTTAGTGTTCATGTTATTTGTGTATTAGTGAATTTGTGATTATTGTAGTCCATAGTTGATGGTCCATTAGTCCACAGTTTATGGAGAAGCTGCGGGGACGCTTATGAGGGAAAAGGCGGAGCTCTTATTATGTTTTCCATTTTTCTTTGATGTTTGACCACCCCGTGCCCATCCTTGACCTCATCCGCCCTTCGGGCACCTTCTCCTGAAAAAGGAGAAGGACAGCGGAATGTAATCTTTTAAGGAGGGGATATGATGGTGTTTATAGTGATAACGGAGGGAGGTTTTGGTTTATTGTGTGGGGGTGAAAATATTTTGTCACTTTTTTGCATTGCCCAAAAAAGTAACCAAAAAAGTCTAGAAAATAGAATGCTGCTTGCGCACAGTCCGGGGCACGCCCGCTCTATTTTCGGGCCCACGCACGCGGTACTATTTGTATTTACTGCTGATTATTTAGTTGGTAGCAGACGTGGTTTCTAATTTAAAACAATAGGCTAAAAACGTTTGGAGAGCTGAGGATTGGGGGATTTGGGCGGGGGATTAGAGTGATTGAGCGCGGTTGGGAGTAAATGAAATTGGTCTTCGGGAAAAGTGAAATGGTTAAAAGGAAAGTGGAAATGAGGTAAAAGAAAACGGAAATGGTCTTCGGGAAAAGTGAAATGGTTAAAAGGAAAGTGAAAATGAG
>CAMBRL010000147.1 GCA_945870105.1 Chitinophaga pinensis | reverse complement strand
AGAAAAATGAAAACCACAGAAGATGTTTATGGCGCAGACCTTGGCAGAACCCGAGTGTTTGACTTTGAAGATGCAAAAGCAGTAACCCTGGTAGCCCATTTACCGCATGGCTTAATGGGCATTATACCCGAATACATTTCGCCCTTTGGCGTGCATGGCTTTGAAGAAGGAGTAGTCTATACCGATAAAACACCCCACCTGCCTTTTACATGGAGCACACACATTATAAAAGATAAAGCGTTTGCTCTCAAGTATTATGAAGAAGCATTGTATGTTTTTACAAACAAGTTCAGCTATGGTAGTAATATTAGTAATGTGAAATGGTATTATTCTCCCGAACAGGAAGGTAATATTTTAAAGAACAATGCGGCCAATTTTACAGCAACAGAAAAAGATGATAAAACTTATCCCATGAGCATGATGCTTTACCTCACAGAAATAAGCGGTGGCTACCAGATTAATTTACAATACACCGAGCGGTAGTAAATAGAGTATTTTCGAAACCTTAAAAACAACGTATGAAATTTATAAAACAAAGTCTTATTGCAGCATTGCTGTTTTTAGTAGTAAGCATAAACCAAAGCATCGCACAGACTGAAATAAAGGCCGTAGAAGTTGGCGCAAGCTATACCGTTTACAACCGCCCCGGACTTAATAACTATTTGAAAGCTGTTTCAGACTCTGCTCAGTTGACAACAACACTTGGCAGTGCACCGAGCTATGGTTTTCAACTTCGCTACCTTATCCGCAAAAACAAAGTTGAATTTGAAGGTGGGCTTGCCTACTCTTTTTCTTTAAACAATGTAAAATCCAATGCAGGCGGTTCCATTAATGCCAAAACCCATGATATAGGATTTATTCTGGGAATAAATTATGTACCTGTTCCCTTCCTGTTTATTGGCGGACAGGTTATACTCAATTCCTTTGGTGGCAATACCAAATTGTATGGAGCTTTGCCAACCGCAATAACTGATAATATTGGGCCTGGACCTGATGCAGGCATTAATATTTTCAGAGGCTACTCAGTTATTGGTCGTGCACAGTTAGGATTTAATATTCCCTTCTTAGTTGAAGGGAATAGAGGTATGCGCGTGTTTGGTTATTACGATATTGGTTCTGGCTTTAACTTCTACAATTCTATGGACGATCAACTTGCCAAGTACAGCGGCAATCAAAAGACCTATACTACCGGATGGGGTTGTGGTCTTCTGTTTTACATTGGAAAGAAGAACTAAAAAGGTTTGCATAGCCCCGACAAGCAAATAATAAAGCACTACAACTAATTAGTGCATCTCTTTTATTATTCATAGCTGCATTGGCACTATTTTAGTTTACCAAAGAAAAACAGTGTTACTTTGTAAACTAAATTAATCGTTATGAAAACCGTCCGTATTTTTCTGTTCCTTGCCCTGAGTACCATCATTGTTATCAACCCCGGCTGCAAAACCATTGAGCGGGCCTTGCATAATATAATCCGCGCCAATGTAAATTCTAAACTGTTTTCTACACAGGTAATATCAGGCACTGTTGTGGCAGGCCGCCTTACCCTTGCAGGAAGCACCACCACAGGCTCGCAGGCAATGACCATTGTTCTGCCTGCCACCATTAAACCCGGCACTTATAAATTGACATCAACCGGAAGTTATTTAATAGAATACAAAGCCACCAGTCATGATGTATATGCAGCCTCCAGCGGTGACCTTGTCATCACCAGCCACGATACTCAACTCAAAAAAATAAAAGGCACCTTCAATTTCAAAGGACTGAATTTAAAATCAGCTTCGGTAGATGTTACCAACGGAAGTTTCACCGTTTCGTATTATTAAACAATGCCGATGAGCGCAAAGCAGAACACGTATATTCTTGCTTTTACGGTTCCTCTTTTGTTTGTACTCATTGCATTGGTGCGCCTTTCCCCTTTTGAAAATACGCTACCTCAAATTATTGCAGACAGCGGAAACGACTGGAGTAAATACGCTGCAAATGCGTTGGACATAAAACAAAACGGCCTTCTTATGCTCGGCATTGAAGGCGCTTATGAGAAGCCTGCAAGTTTTTTCTACAGCTATTTTCTTGCACTTTGTTTTACTCTTTTTGGTGAAAATAATGTGCCCGTTTATCTGCTCCAAAACCTGATGCTGGGGTTGTCGGTAGTTTTAATCTGGCTCACCTTCCGTGATAAAATGAGCAAGATTGTTTCGCTCATCTTTCTGCTTGCATTGGTTGTTGCCGGATTAACAGATGTAAGTACATACTATACGTTCCGCTTTCTGGGTGAGAACCTTGCCTTATTTTCACTCTCTGTTTTCTTCCTCTTGTTTTTCAGAGGAATGGAAAAGGATAAGTTACCGGCATTGCTTGTCTCTGCTTTATTTCTTGGGGTTGCAGTGCTAACCCGTCCCAATATTTTTCTGTTTGCAATAGCACTGATTCTACTTTTGTTGCTTTATGGATTTAAAACTCAAAAAGTAAAACCGCTGTTGCTTTTTGTTTCAGTGCTTGTCATCACATCTTCTTTTTTAGCCATCCGCAATTACCTTGTTTGCCATTGCATTCAAATTATGCCCTCGCAGGGAATTTTGTTTAACATGATTGCCTTTCATCCCGTTCCCGCTTCTGTTGATGTATCGCAAGCAAATACCTACTTTGATATTTACCTTCAATACTTTTTGCAGCAACCGGTTTTGTTCATTACCCATTATGTAAAAAAGGTGTTGTTCTGTTTTGGTTTTCTCAATGCAGTAGAACCTTCTTATCATTGGTTTCCACACTGGACACTGATGTGGTTGGGCTATTTTACTTACCTCTTTCTCTTGTTCCGCAACAAAACAAAAACTGAACTTCCTGAAAAAGCAGTTCATCTTTTTATCTTCACCTACTTCGCTTCACTGATATTAGTAGGACAAGTAGAAAACTATGGTTTTCGTATGTTAATACCGGGTAATTTTTTCGTGCTTGCCTTTGCGTTTATGGCGTTAGACAAACTCCTGCCCTTGTTGAAAAAGAATACTGTTCTGTCACCCTGAGCGTAGTCGAAGGGCTTAAATTTGCTGCTTAAATAAGATTTATATGAACGTCCATTTTATAGCCATTGGCGGAAGCGCCATGCACAACCTTGCCCTTGCCATGCACAAGAAAGGGTATCACATTACCGGCTCAGATGATGAAGTGTTTGAGCCTTCTAAAACACGATTGAAAAATGCAGGAATACTTCCCGAAGCCGAAGGCTGGTTTCCTGAAAAGCTGAATAAAGAGTTAGATGCCGTTATCCTCGGCATGCACGCCCGCGCGGATAATCCTGAGTTAGCAAGAGCAAAAGAACTGGGCTTGAAAATCTTTTCTTATCCCGAATATATTTACGAAGAAACTAAAAATAAAACACGCATTGTTATTGGTGGCAGTCATGGCAAAACCACCATCACAGCTATGATTTTGCACGTTCTCAGTTTCCATAAAATTGATTGCGATTACATGGTAGGTGCTCAGTTAGCGGGCTTTGATACCATGGTAAAACTTTCCGCAGAAGCTGAAATTGCCGTGATTGAAGGCGATGAATACCTCAGTTCTCCCATCGACCGCAGACCCAAGTTTCATCTCTATAAACCTGACATTGCCATTCTCAGCGGCATTGCATGGGATCATATCAATGTGTTCCCCACATTTGATAATTATGAGGAGCAGTTCAGGATATTCGTGAATTTAATTTCAGAAAACGGTGTATTGGTTTATTGTGAAGAAGATGCAGAAGTTAAGAAGGTTGCAGAAGAAACAACCAACAACATAAAGAAACTGCCCTACTCGGTTCCTGCACATATAATAGAAAATGGAATTACTACGCTGATTCCTCAAAACACTGCTCAGGTTCCTCTTTCTGTTTTCGGAAAACACAATCTGATGAACTTAAACGGGGCACGTTTAGTCTGCAACCAAATTGGTGTTACTGATGAAATGTTTTATGAAGCAATACAAACTTTCAAAGGTGCATCCAATCGTCTGGAACTACTTTTCAAAAATGAACACACCACTATCTTCCGTGACTTTGCTCACTCGCCATCTAAACTGAAAGCCACTACAGCAGCGGTAAAAGAACAATACCCAAATCGTAAATTGATTGCCTGTATGGAGCTGCATACCTTCAGCAGTCTGAATGAAAACTTTCTTGCCGAATACAAAGGGGCTATGGACAAAGCAGATGTTGCTATTGTGTATTACAACCCCCACACAATTGAACACAAAAAACTAAAACCCATCACAACAGAACAAGTGAAACAAGCCTTTGCACGAAACGATTTACAGGTGTTCACCAATTCTCAGGAGTTAATCAATAGTTTGAAAACAGAAGGCTTTAACGACACCAATCTTCTTTTAATGAGTTCCGGAAATTATGACGGTGTAGATGTAAAGAACATTGCTGCTATCTTTGGGCTGAAATAAATTTAACCGTTCGTCATGCTGAACTTGTTTCAGCATCTTTTAATTTTTAGACCCTGAAACAAGTTCAGGGTGACGGAATAAAAAAACTAATTACAGAATATGAAAAAAGTCCTCCTTATTATCGGAATTGTATTTGCCCTATTAATAGGTGCTGCAGTTGTTCTTCCCTTGGTTTACAAAGACAAAATAATTACACTTGTAAAAGAAGAAGCCAACAAAAACCTGAATGCCAAAATCAATTTTGGCGACTTTGGTTTATCGCTTATTTCTTCGTTTCCGGATTTTCGTATCTGTATGGAAGACCTTTCTGTTGCAGGTATCAATGAGTTTGAAGGCGATACACTTGCGTTTATCAAAGAACTAAATCTGGATGTTGATATCATGAGTGTTATCAACGGAAAAGAGATTGGCATTAATGCCATTATTCTGGATGCACCGCGAATTAATGCTCACGTTCTGAAGGGCGGCAAAGCAAACTGGGATATCACTAAGCCATCAACCGATACTGCTGCAGCAACACCTTCCGAGCCCTCTACCTTTTCATTGAAACTGAAAAAACTGAAAATAAGTGATGGTGATATTGTTTACAATGACGAAGATGGGAATATACTTGCATCACTCAAAGACCTTGATCTTACGCTAAAAGGCGACATGACTCAAGATAATACATCATTGAATACTGAGGCTACTATCGCTGCACTTGATGTAATAATGGATGGTGTGAAATACCTTAGTAAAACTAATGTTGAAGTGAAGGCGGGAATTGATGCCGACATGAAAAATTCAAAATACACCTTCACCGAAAATGAGTTGCGTCTGAACAACCTGTTCCTTGGCTTTGATGGTTGGGTGGCAATGCCAGCCGAAGACATTGACATGGACATCAAATTCAACGCTAAGAAAACAGATTTCAAAAACATTCTTTCGCTTATTCCTGCGGTGTATGCCAAAGATTTTGATAAGGTAAAAACAGAAGGGAAACTTGCGTTGGATGGTTTTGCTAAAGGTCGCTACAACGAAAAAATGTTGCCTGCCTTCGGATTGAAAATACTGGTAGAGAATGCCATGTTCAAATATCCTGATCTGCCCAAACAGGTTGATAATATCAACATTGATGTGAAGATTAATAACCCCGGCTCAGATGCAGATTTTACGGTTATTGATATCAGTAAATTCAATTTTAAGATTGCTGAAAATCCGGTGGAAATGAAGATCCTGATTAAAACTCCTGTCTCTGACCCCGACATTGATGGAAAAATTGCAGGTAAAATTGACCTCGCAAGTGTAAAAGATGTAATGCCTTTAGATGGCGCAGAACTGAATGGAAAAATTACTGCGGATATTGTGTTGAAAGGAAAAAAATCTTCCATTGATAATGAGCGTTACAGTGAGTTTGATGCCAAAGGTGAATTCACTGCTCAGGATATGAAATACACTTCAAAAGATTTGCCGCAAGCAGTTGACATCAAATATGCACAGTTGAAATTTACTCCTGCTTTTGTTGAACTGGCTTCGTTCGATTCGAAAATCGGAAAAAGCGATTTCAAGGCAAACGGAAAAATTGAAAATTACCTTGATTATGTTTTCAGCGATAACGGTTTATTGAAAGGAAATTTCAATCTTACTTCAAACGTTATTGACTTAAATGAATTTATGGGTGGTGAAGAAGAAACACCTTCTGCAACATCTGATACAGCATCACTTGCTGTGATTGATGTGCCCGCCAATATTGATTTTACACTTACTTCTGCTATTGGAAAGCTTATTTACGATAACATTGAAATGACCAATGTGAAAGGCAAGATCACAATAAAAGAGAAGAAAGTAGCGTTGAATAATTTAGATATGAATCTGATGGATGGCACTATGAATCTTAACGGAAGCTATGATGTAAGCAATATCAAAAAGCCTGTGGTTGATTTTGATATTGCTGCAAATGGTTTTGACATTACCAAGACCTTTAATACGTTTAACACCGTGCAAACGCTTGCTCCTGTAGGTAAATATGCAAAAGGCAAATTCTCTTCTTCCATGAAATTTAAAACAGAATTGGATTCTAAAATGGAGCCAATTCTTACTTCGCTTTCAGGTGGAGGAAAACTTAGCACTAATCAGGTAAGACTGGAAGGCTTTGCACCCATCAACAAAGTGGCAGATGCTTTGAAAATGGAGAAACTAAAAAAGCAGGAACTGAATGATGTGAACCTTTCATTCAAATTTGAGAACGGTCGTGTAAATGTTGAACCGTTTGATATGACTTTCGCAGGTTTTAAAACCAAAATAGGAGGCAGCTCAGGTTTTGACCAGACCATTGATTATGTAATGAACTTTGAAATTCCGCGATCTGAGTTTGGCGGACAAGCAAATGCAGTTTTGGATAATCTGGTTTCGCAAGCCAACTCAAAAGGTGCTGGAGTAAATGTTGGGGAGAAAATAAACGTGAATGCGTTGATTGGCGGAACTGTTACAAATCCAAGTGTAAAAACAGGTTTGAAAGATGCGGCCAAAGATGTAATGAATGATTTGAAAGATCGTGCTCAGGAAGAACTGAATAAACAAAAAGAAGAACTGGAACGTAAAGCACGTGAAGAGGCTGATAAATTGAAAAATCAGGCGGAACAGAAAGTGAAAGAAGAAGCTGATAAACTGAAACAAGAGGCTGAGAAGAAGAAAAAAGAACTGGAAGCCAAAGCCAAACAGGAAGCAGATAAAGCAAAGAAAGAAGCTGAGAAAAAAGCCAAAGAAGAGGCTGAAAAGAAGTTGAAAGGTTTGTTCAAATAACAAGGCATTATTGTTGTCATACTTAACAAAGTGAAGCATCTTATTTTTATCTCCTGTTTGCTCTTTCCGTGCATTTTATTTTCGCAGGAAATAGCCCCTTGCGATCTTCCCGACAATAAGAAAGCTCAAAAGCTTTACGAAGAAGCAATGGTGGAAAAGAAGCCTTCCGTTCGCAGAGAATTATTGGAACAAGCCTTGGAATTAGAGCCTGAACATTATCAGGCGCGTTATCAGTTTGCGTATGAGAACATCAAACTTGCTGAGAAAAATCCTATGGGCAGCTATGCTTTTGCAGCTAAAAATCTGGAGCAGGTAATTCAGGAATGCCCCAACTATCAACCCTATCCGTATTACTACCTCGGCAATATTGCAATGGGAAAAAAGGATTACGAAAAGGCTGTTCAGTATTTCAATAAATTTTTAAAACTGGAATATGCTAACGTAAGTGATTATCCGAAAGATTATGAAAAACGCATGGAAGAGGCCGAGCAACTGAAAAAAGATGCGGAGTTTTATGCCAACGTTTATAAAAATCCTGTTCCGTTTGAACCAACTGTAGTTACAGGCATTTCAACTAAAGCAAATGAGTATCTGGGAATTATTTCGCCTGATAATGAAATGGCACTTTACATCCGCAACTACGAGAAACTGAAGAAGGGCGACCTTACTCCAAAACTAGTGGAGGAGTTTACGGTTAGTCATTCCACAGCAAATGGGTTTGATGGTGGCGCTGCAATGCCAGCACCTTTTAATATGACGGAGAATGTAGGCGGAGCAACTATTTCAGTGAATAATAAAAAACTATATCTCACCATTTGCAAGTTTGATATGGAAGGTTATAAAAACTGCGATATTTATACTTCTGATTTTGTGAATGAAGAATGGACAGAACCTGTCAGCGTTGGTGAAGGAGTGAACCAGAAGAATTCATTTGAAGGCCAGCCCAGTGTTTCTGCAGATGGTAAAACAATGTATTTCGTTAGTATCCGTGAGGATGAAATAGGAGCAATTGATAACATGGATTTGTATAAATCGGATATGCAGATTGATGGGAAATGGGGGAAAGCAAAGAATCTGGGCAGAAAAATAAATACCTCAGGAAATGAAAAATCGCCATTCATCCACAGTGATAGTCATACACTTTATTTCTCCTCAGATGGATTAAAGGGCATTGGCGGTTTTGATATCTTTTATTCCAGACAAGATAGCACAGGAAATTTTATTCCACCTGTAAACATTGGCTATCCCATTAACAGTGAAAATGATGATCTTGGTTTTTTTGTAAGCACCGACAGTAAGACAGCGTTCTTCTCCAGTAATGAATTAAAGAACGGAGTTGGTGGTTGGGATATGTATTCATTCCAATTGTATAAAGAAGCCCGCCCCGAAATGATGCGCATTGCAAAAGGCGAACTGAAAGATGATGGCG
>CAMBRL010000146.1 GCA_945870105.1 Chitinophaga pinensis | reverse complement strand
GATACTTTTGAAAATCGTTTGTTCACCCGGAATGTATTCAAGAAAAAAATAATCCTTAAGCGCATTAAGATCAAGCGATTTGTCAAGACCAATTTTAGTCAACGCTTTTATCTCCGAAGCAAAAGCAAAGTTTTTACCATCGTAGTGATAATATACAGGCTTAATTCCCATTCTGTCGCGGAAAAGAAGAAGTGATTTTTCTTCACGGTCATAAATTGCAATGGTGAACATTCCATTGAGTTTATGAACGAAATCAATTCCCCAAACAGAAAATGCTTCAGTGATTATTTCGGTATCGGAAGTGGTTTTAGGCAGAAAATTTTTGTCGGCTAATTTTAGTTCGGCTTCAATCTCTTTGTAGTTGTAAATCTCACCGTTAAAAATTAGAACATATCTATTATTTCGTGAAAAAAATGGTTGGTTAGCAGCTTCACTAAGGTCAATAATACTCAGTCTTCTGTGTCCCAGTCCAACTGCATTTTCAATGAAATAACCGGCAGCATCGGGTCCGCGATGAGCCAGCGCTGTGGTAAGTGTTTCTAAATCCTGTTTTTTAAAACGCTCTTCGGATGAGAAGTAGCCTGCTATTCCGCACATAGCTGCAAAGATAGCAGTTTGGTTAAAGTTATTACTTCACAACAGTCACCATACCTCTTTTGGTTCCGTTGCTGTCGTCTATGCCTACATAATTCACCGCATAAACATACACATCATTAGGAACTTCAATGCCATTGAAGGTTCCGTCCCAGCCAACGTTTATGTCCTGAGAGCGAAAAACATATTCGCCCCAACGGTTGAAAATTACCATTTCAAATTCAACTATTCCTTCGCCATAAGCATAGAAGGTGTCGTTTCTCCGATTGCTGTTTGGTGAAAATGCGTTTGGAATGTAGAGTGTTACAACCGGGGTTATTACTACATCGTGTGTAATTTCATCTGTGCAGCCAAATTGATTTACAACTAAAAGTCGCGCAGAGTATGTTCCCTGTTGCGTTGTAGGGTAAACATGCTCAGGCGTTGTAATCAGATTGTTTATTGAATCTCCGTCACCGAAATACCAATACCATTCTGTTGCTCCATTGCTTTCGTCAGCAAACTGAATCGTAGGGTCAAGAATGCTTGCTGTTGGAGGTGTGAAATTGAAATTAGCTATCGGCAAAGGATTAACGGTAATGTAATCCAGTTTGGTAAGTTTGGTAACACAGTTATGATCTGAGGTTGCTGTAAGTTCAACCGTGAAAGTTCCGATATCATTATAGCAATGGGTGAAGGATGTTAATGATTGTGTGCCGTTACCCAAGTCCCAGAAATAGCTGGTAATGTTTCCTGAAGAAATAGTGCTGTTGTTAGTAAAATCAACACAAAGTGGTTGACAGCCTACGGTATCGCTTGCCGAAAAATCAACAACAGGATTTGGATAAACTGTTATAGTAATTGTTTCATCATCCAGACATCCAATAGATATTCCTGTAATTGTGTAAGTAGTTGTTACTATTGGATTGGCGGTTACATTGCTTCCTGTAGTTGCACTCAAACCCGTTGCAGGCGACCAAACATAGGTGTCGGCTCCATAAGCTTCAAGATCAATAGAACCGCCTTCACAATAAGAATAAGTGAGTGGAAGAATTCCTATGGTAGGTGTAGGATTTACTGTAACGGTTACATCAGCGGAAGAAGAACAGTTGTTACTTGTTCCTGTTACTGTATAGGTTATTGTTGTATTAGGATCAGCAGTAACATTAGGGTTTGTTCCCGAACTTAAATCGGTAGTTGGCGACCAGACATAAGTTGTTGCTCCGCCTGCAACTAATGGCGTTGAAGTGCCACTGCAAATAGTAACATCAGAACTAACGGTTGTAACAGGAACAGGATTTACTGTAAGTGTTACATCAATAGTGTCATTGCAACCAGCATTTGAGCCTATAATTTCGTAGGTTGTAGTTGCTGCCGGACTAGCATCAACACTTGCTCCTGTTGTTGCACTCAAGCCTGTTGCAGGAGACCAAGCATAGGTATTTGCTCCGCTTGCCGTAAATGTTTGTGTCTCTCCTTCACAAATTGAAGCACTTGCCGGCAAAACATTTATAACAGGATATGGATTTACAGTTACATCAATTGTTCCCGTAAAATTGCAAACGTTTCCTATAGCTGTTACAGTATAGGTAATGGTTGCAGCCGGTGTTGCATCTACGCTTGTTCCTGTTGTTGCACTTAAACCTGTTGCGGGCGACCATGAGTATGAATTTGCACCTGTTCCGCCAGCAGTTAATGTAGTTGTTTCGCCTTCGCAAATAGTTACATCAGGGCTAAGAACAAGAGTAGGAGTAGGGTCAATGTTAATATCAGCTGTTGCAGTTGCTGTACATCCGTTGTTATCTCCGGTTACTGTATAGGTAGTGGTAACAAGTGGCGTTGCATCAACACTTGCTCCTGTTGTTGCACTCAAGCCAGTTGCTGGTGACCATGTATATGCGGATGCTCCTGCTGCAGTGAGTGTTGTTGTAACACCAGCGCAAACAGTAGTTGTAAGAGGAGCAACGGTAACATTTGGATATGCATTTACTGTCACTGTAACCGATGCTGTTCCATTACAACCTGCCGATGTTCCTGTAACGGTGTAAGTTGTAGTTACAGCCGGAGTTGCAGTAACCGTTGCACCAGTGACAGCGCTTAAGCCAGTAGCTGGCGACCATGCATAAGTAGTAGCATTTGCTGCTGTCAAGGTCGTATTCTGGCCAATACAGATATCTATATCCGGACTAACGGTTACAGGAGGAAAAGGATTGACCACAACCTGCATATTGGTCAGTGGTGATGAGCACGAACCTACAGTAACTGTAAGTGTAATATCTTTTGTTCCGCCCGTTAGCCAACTGATTTGATAAGGACCTTGTCCGCTTCCTGAAACAATTGTTCCTCCATCAAAATCCCATGTGTAAGTTGCGTTTGGCGGTGCATTTCCGGTATAAGTTATGGTAGAAGATATTCCTGCGCAAACAGGTGTTGTTACTGTAAATGTTGAAGTTGGATTTGATATAACAATCACATCAATAGTTGTATCATCCAAGCAAGGAGCCCATGCTATAACTAATCTAACAGGGTAAGTTCCATTTGTAGCAAAAATATGACTTGGGTTTTGGGTTAAATCATCGGGGGTTCCGTCATTGTTAAAGTCCCATTCCCATTGACTGATTTGCCCATTTGGTGTTGAAATATCTGTAAAAATAACAGGGTCACCGGCACAGGCAGGCACATACGTGAAATTAGCAACAGGATTGCTTGGGCTTCCCGGAATAATTGTATCTAACGAAAACGTGCAGGGTACATTCCCGAAAGTTGTCATGGTAACTGTATAAGCTCCTGCAAGCGTAATGGTTGCTTGTTGGGTATTTCCGGGAGGCGTAACACCAGGTCCAGTCCAAGAATAAGTTGCAGCACCGATAGGCGCACTTAAGGTAACATCTTGTCCACCGCATACTGTTGGTGAGGAAGAAATAATTTCAAGTGGCCCACAAGTAGCATCAAGGTAAGCATACGCATAATGACTTCCGCCACTGGCAAAACAATCGCGGGTAATGAATTGTATGGTTACGTTTTGACCCATGTAATTATTTAATGGAATAAATACGGATGTCCATGGTTTATAGAAAACATCGCCTGGCAACGTGACGAAACCGCCAATCGAAGGGGCGGTGGTAGCATCAACGTCATAGGTAGCACAATCAATTGGATTGCCATTTCCATCAGTCATTCGTATCTGAAAAAAAGGTGATTCGCTGGCAGGATGTCCGCCATCATTTATAACCACAGCGTAGTGATAGGTGAAATTACAGTTGGTAGGTGTAACAACAAAAGAATAGCTGATTGATTCACCACCATCTTCTGCAATAGCATTTCCCAAGCGCATGGAATAACTCCCTCCTCCCGGAAAAACCACCGGTATTCCTGCTCCGGCAATAGGGTCATTTCCCCCGGTCATAATAAAATGATTGTTTTCAGGAAGTGCATTAGCTGCCTGATTGTTGGCTCCTTGATTTAAGCCATTGTAGTGAAAAGGATCAGGTCCACAAGTTTGGAATGGCCAAAACCCTGTACAAATAGTAGCTTCGTCTTCCCAGGTTCCTGTCCAGCCATTGAAATTGCCGCTTTCAAATCCGGCATTATTGCATTGTGATCTGGCTTGCTGTGTAAATGAAATAAATATAAAAGTGAAGCAGCAGAGTAGTAAGGATAAACGTTTTACCATGTAATTAATATTAGAGAGGAAAATGTTTTGTCATGGTTACTTTAGTTGGCGAAAGGTATGTATTAATTACAATAAGTCAAATTTAATGGAGATTAAAATTGCTATGGCAGTTGAAAAGTTTTGCTGATTGTTAAAAACGCAGAATTTTATTTCAAAGGCCTGAATTTAGATGTAATGAAACCGTATCTTCATTTTTACTTATAAGGGGCTCAATTTTGTAATTAATTATATGCCTGAAATTCTTGATGTTCCTGTGAAAAAGTCAAAAGCACTTACAAAAGAAATTGCTGAAATCAGTCAGGTAATGACTGATCATGAGTTGCTTTTTGTTTATCAGGATGCTGTGAATTCAAAGACTTCAGAGAGTATTTTATCTATTACAGAAATACGATTGAACATTTCGGGTGCAGATAAAAAAGTGAAAAGAAAAGTGTTTAACGTACTGGTTGAATGCTTACAAAATATCAGTCATCACACCGAAATTTCTGCTGCAGAAAGTTTGAAACGACCTTCTGTAGTGGTCTTGGGTAAAAGCGATGATCATTTATTTATCACCACAGGGAATCTAATACATAATGATAATGCAGCTTGGCTGAAGGAAAAAATTGATGTGTTGAATAAACTTGACAAAATGGGTCTGAAAGAAATTTATAAAGACACCATGGTAAATACAGGCTTTTCGCCAAAAGGCGGTGCCGGTTTGGGCTTGATTGATATTCTGCGCAAATCTGGCAATAAAGTACAGGCAGAGTTTGAGAAAATTAATGAAGAACTTTCATTCTTTACAATGAAAGCTATTATTACTGCTACTGTCTGAGAAATTATTTTTCAGGATAAATATTTAAAGCCTCAAGTGTAGCTCCTTCACAGTCAAATATAGGCATTCCGCTTGCTTTCGCAGCAAGGTTGTAGAAAGTAAGGTTGCCATTATTCTTCACGCAAATTTCTTTTCCTGATTTCATTTTTCCGTTTTCAAGATAAGCAGGATTAAAATCTCCGTCACTTATTGCTAAAGGCAAATCATTGCCAAATAATTGATACATCATTTTTCCGAATTGGCGTGAGGTGTCGGGAACGCTTTTGCTGCGCTCAATCACATTGTCGTGCACATAAATGGAAGATGGAAATTTGTCAAACAGTGAGTCATTTGTTTGCCTTCCCATGGTGTTCAGACTTAAAATGGAAAGTGCCACCGTGTTGTTATCTTTCACAATATTTCCAAAAGCTTCCACATTTTGACAAGCCATAAATAGCAAGCCTGTACCCGAAGGAACCATGGAAACTGAAATTCCCATTGCCGAAAAATTGTAGTGATTGTTGCCAATTATTTCGTTGTTATAAACACGAATATTAGTTCCATTCTTTTTTGGTAAATCAGGCAAATCAAAAATCATAATTCCGCCTGTGTTGTTGATGGCTTTGTTTTCGTAAACATCAGCATTCTTGGTATTTTCAATCTCAATTCCGGCAACATTTTTCTCAACGCGATTTCTGCGCACAATACCGTTTTCACTTTGCCCGAGGTAAATTCCTGCATCGGAAGCGCCAATAGAAACGCATTCTTCCATCAATATATTTTTGCACTGAACAGGGTATAAGCCATACGCTCCGTTTGTGCTGTCGGGCTCACCGGTCCACTCGGTGCGTATTCTGCGAATAATTACATTCTCACTCGCCTGCACTTTTATTCCATCGCCTTTTGCGTCTTCAATACCAATATCCTGAATAGTAAAATTGTTGGCTTTTGCATATACACCCTGGGCGCCTTCGGTTTGACCGACAAAGGAGAAAATTGTTTTATCCATTCCTGCGCCAATGATGGTTACGCTGTCAATGCCTTCTAACGAAACGGTGTTGCGGAACTTAAAAACACCTTCGCCAAAGCGAATGGTATCGCCAGGTTTTGCGTTTATAAATGCTTCCTGAACAGTTTTGTCATCATTCTCAGAAGGCAAAATAGCAGCGTTTCTCTTTGTATTGGTGCAGGCTGCAAGTAGTGCAACTGAGGAAATAAATAGCAGAAAGTTTTTCATGAATAGAAATTTGTTTGGCGCAAATATATAATTATTGATTTCAGTTATTAGCCGCGTAAATGATAAGCTTTCGGATGTGTGAACGCACGAATTCCCAAATGCGAAAGTGTGCTTCCTATTCCTGAATTCTTTCTTCCGCTCCATGGAAGGTAAGGACTAACACGGTCGCAGCAGTTCCAGTAAACCGTTCCGGTATTTAGTTTGCGCATCATGTTTTCTGCGCGCTCTTTGTTTGAAGAGTAGATAGCAGCAGTCAATCCGTATTCTGTGTCCTGCATCAGTTGCAGTGCTTCCTCATCATCTTTTACTTTTTGTATGCCTACAACGGGACCAAAACTTTCTTCGGTCATAATGCGCATGTTGTGGTTCACGTTTGTTAAAACGGTTGGCTGAAAGAAATATCCCTTGCCTTCAACAATGTGTCCGCCATCCAGAAGTTTTGCTCCTTTGCTTACTGCATCTTTTACTTGTGAATCAAGAAAGGATAATTGCTCGGGGCGGCTCATGGCACCAATATCGGGAGAGTCTAAAGGGTTGCCGATTTTTAGTTTTTTGTTTTCGGCAACGTAGGCTTCTACAAATTTGTCGAAGATGTTTTCGTGTACATAAATGCGCTCTACCGCACAGCAGCTTTGTCCGTTGTTATAGACAACGCCTTCTACAGCAGAGGCAGCAACTTTAGCAATGTCTGCAATATCATCGGCAACATACATCGGGTCTTTGCCGCCTAATTCCAAACCAACAGGAACCATTTTCCCTGCTACTTTCTCTGCAATGTATTTTCCTGTTTTGTAAGAGCCGGTGAAGAAGTATCCGTTAAAAGGCAATGCTAACAGGGCTTCACCAACAGTACGTGCGCCAATACCAACATGGAAAACATCATCTGGAATGCCTGCTTTCTTAAGCAAACGTTCCACATGCAAACCGGTAAGCGTTGTGTATTCCGATGGTTTGTATAACACGGTGTTACCGGCTATCAACGCAGGGATGTATGCGTTAACACCAACAAGGTAAGGATAGTTCCATGCAGAGATGTTGCAGATAACGCCCAATGCTTCGTAGCTTATTTTCTCTTTGGTGTCGCCTTCGGTAATAACCCATTCGTCTGCTAAATACTTCTCTGAATTCTCAACAAAAAATTTGATGCGGGTGCGTGCACCGTTCAACTCGTTGTTACTTTGGTTCAGGGGTTTTCCCATTTCCTGAGTAAGTGTTTTGGCTAACTCATCTTTTTCTTCGGCCAGTAAATCTGAGAAACGTTTGATGCAGGCAATGCGCTCAGCAATCGGCTTTGCAGCCCATACGGGTTGTGCAGCGTGTAGTTTGTTAAACTTTGTTTGAAGTGTTTGTGCGCTGTCTTCACTTACTTCGGTAATTACTTCTTCGGTGGCGGGGTTTATTATTTTCATTGTTTGCTATGTCCTATGTGCCTTGTGGCTAATTGGCTATTTATTTATAAAACTTAAAAAGTGGAGATACACCTTGTCGGCATCTATTAATTGTTCCTTTATAGTATGGAAAAACTCAGGGTGCCATTGCACGCCCATTACTTTGCCTTCAGGGGCTTTGGTGTAGGTGATGGCTTCTACCATATTATCGTTGGGGCAAACGGCAAGTACTTTCAGGTCTTTGCCTAAATCTTTCACGCCCTGGTGATGCACAGAGTTTACATGTGGATGCTCAGCACCGGCAAACATTCTGTCAAACAATTCACCTTTGGTAAATACTACTTCGTGATTAACACGGTCATATACTTCGGCATCGCGGTGTTTGAGTGAATCGGCTTTTTGCGTGAGCAAATCCTGATACAACGTTCCACCGAAATATACATTCATTAACTGAAAGCCGCGGCAGATAGCCAGAACAGGTTTATCGTTCTTTACGGCATAATCCATAATGCGCAATTCGTATGCATCGCGCCCGGGGTCGCCTTTCCATTTGCCATCAAGTATGGGTTGCTCGCCATAGGTTTCGGGTGCAATATCAGCGCCTCCTTGAAAAACAAAGCCATCCATTTCGCCCAGAAACTCAAGCAGTCGCTCGCCTTCAAGGTCGGGAATAAGAATGGGCATAACGCCTTTTCGGGCAAGGTAGCGCGACATGTCGCGTTCAAAATAGGTCAACTTTTTTTTGCCGTGCGAGGTGCGGTTTACATCGGGATAGAGGAAACCTGCTGAAACACCAATCTTTATCATGGTTCAATTTTTGAGTTGGCGAAATTATGAAAATAAATCCCGCGTTTTTGCGTTACTTTGAAATATGAAGTGTTCCGTTTTTGTTTCTTGTCTCTTGCTTCTTATCTCTTGCTTCTCTCTTTCCGCGCAGCAGGTGAAGTGGGAGAGCCGCAGCTTTGATTACGGTACGGTAAGCGACTGGAACT
>CAMBRL010000145.1 GCA_945870105.1 Chitinophaga pinensis | reverse complement strand
GTGTTTGATAAGGCGTATTTCGCCTGGTCTCAATGCTTTAATTAAGGGTAGAAGCAGTTTCATTTGGCTTCAATCTTACCGAATATATTTAATCTTGAGTTCTTTTTTTGTCCTATTTTTTAAATAACGATTGTTTATAATTAATAGCTAAAAAAACTTAAAATCTGTCGAAGAATAACCCACGTTTGTCTGTTTTATAAACGCCTTCGTCTACACAACCCTAAAAAATAATCGAAATTATTCTTATTGACAATCAGCAAGTTAAAAAATATAACATGACAATTTCGACCAACTACTTGACAAACGCCCCCTCGCTACCATATATTTGGTCAAAATTTAGTCGAAGAGAAACACAAGTTAATCGAAGCTAAAAATTTACAAGACTACAAAAAATAATAATTAATCGAAATCAATAACTAACCTAAAAAACAAAAAAACCATGGCAACTTTACTCGCAATTCTGTTAAGCCTGAACCTAATCACTTCAGCACAATCAAAAACAATCACTCAAGATCAAGCTGTATCCGTAGCAAAAGCAAACGGAGTTAATACCAGCAACATCATCTGGGAAACTAACGAAAAATAATTGTTAATCAACTAATTAACCTAAAAAAATAAAAAATCATGGCAACTTTACTCGCAATCCTATTAAGCCTGAACCTAATCACTTCAGCACAGTCAAAAACAATCACACAAGATCAAGCTGTTAGTGTGGCAAAAGCAAATGGTGTTAATACAACAAACATCATTTGGGAAACCAACGAGAAGTAAAAACTTCTCACCCGGGGGAAACAAAATATAACCCGGATTTGAAAATGTGGAATGTCAGAACCTGATAAATCAGGCTCTGAAGAATAAATAAATACGGAATAATAACCTTAATCCGTGTCAATAGTGGTGCATAGCAACTGTAATTAAGTTGCTGTGTTTCACTTTTTTACATAGCATTATCTGCTAGATGCCCTTGTCATAATCAGGGGCTTTCCTTCCTTGTCATACCATTATTGTGGGGCTACTTTTGGTTCAGAAATCAACGAAACGGTTTCTGGAAAACAAGTAAACATTTAAAACTTCACATTATGGAACTCAGAAAACTACCAAACACAGACGCTGAAAGATTACAAGCTCTTAAAGTTGCTTACCAAAAAGCGGTAACTACTCCAAAAGAAAACCTGGCGTTCTCATCAGACATGATGAAATATCTGAAACCATTCATCACTAAACTGAACAATGAAATCGAGTGTGGTCAGAACCAAAACGCTGCAGGTTCACTTCGCCAGATCATTGATGAGTTGTTGAGAGACATTTGGGATGAAGTTGAATATGCTCACAGCAACTGTGACTCTACTTCTAAAGTTAGAATGTCAACTGAATACGGAGTGGTTTACAATCTGGCTTCTTATAACAACTACGAATACCAATACGAAAAAGTAGCTTAATTAATAGTTAACTCACAAAGATTTCTGACCATGACAATGGAATACAACGAAGTGCTGACAGATACTTTCTCGATAGAAACCGGAAATGGAAATACTTACGGAACAGAAACAGAAGTTTTCGTTTCTCTAGAACCAGCTCCATGCAGCATCATTGTTACAGATAACCAAACTCCTTGTGCCCGTGTAAATCTGCAAATAAAAAAAGGCGAATTTGAAGTATGGCAGAATTATGATGAAGGGCAAATGATCATTTCAAAATACGTGTCTGTAAGAGCAAATTGCTCAGCAGGAGGAGGCCAGCTAAAGGTTAAAGTCCTTTCCTGAAAATCTTCCTTTTCTTAATAACTTAGAAATAAGTTTTTCATTTAAATCATTTTTTTCTCAGCATTTTTGCCATTCAAAACAATTGAAAATGGCATATGAATTTTTCGATTCAGAGATAATCGAAATTTTAGACGAAACCGATTCGGTTAAACGTTTTTTCTTTAGAGTTACCGGACATCAGAATTTTACTTTCAAAGCAGGACAGTTTGTTATGCTTGATTTACCACTCAATGCAAAAATCAATAACCGCAGCTATTCCATAGCATCACACCCAAATAATCATAATGAATTTGAGTTGGTTGTGGTATTAAAACCTGATGGTTTGGGGACCAACTATTTGTTTAATGAGCAGACTATAAAACCCGGAACAAAGGTTAAATGCTCAAAACCATTAGGTAAGTTTACCTTGGGAGAACATCCAGAAAAGGAAATCTGTTTTATTTGTACTGGAACCGGAATCGCACCTTTCCGAGCTATGTTAAAGGATTTACATCAGAAAGGAACACTAAAAGACAAAAAGGCAAACTTGATCTTTGGCTGTCGTTTTGAAAAAGATATTCTATATCGCAAAGAGTTTGAAGAGTTGGCTGCTGAATATCCTGATTTTAATTATTATCCGGTTCTTTCCCGATTATCCGATACCTGGGAAGGCGAAAAAGGCTATGTTCATGGCGTTTATGAACGGTTGTATGAAAATAAGCAACCTGCTGTTTTTTATCTCTGCGGTTGGAAGGATATGATTATGCAAGCGCGCGATACACTTCAAAAATTGGGTTACGACCGAAAGGAAATAAAATTTGAATTATACGATTAACGAATTATTTTTTCGGAAACGAAAAAATATAAAATTGCTGAGCATAGAATTATGCTGACAGAGATGTTAGCTATTCCATAAAAAATATTTCCGTTCCGGAAAAGCTCAAGTGTTTCGAAACTGAACGATGAAAAAGTGCTAAAACCTCCGCAAAATCCTGTTATCAATAATAGTCTGAAGGTTGAGTTTTCAGCCATTTTTTCCGGGAAAAAGTAAACCCCTGCCCCAAAAATAAGGCAACTTGTAATATTGGAAACCAGCGTGGCAATTGGCAAACTTGAACTTATTAGTATTGTTATTGCATTTGAAACACCAAAACGAGCAAGACACCCTAGTCCACCTCCGATAAAAACAGCTAAAATTTCAGTCATGTAGTATGATTTTTTGCTAGAGCACGCTGAGTTAATATTGCTATTAAATATCCCAAAATTCCTCCGAAAATCATTCCCCATATAACATCTCCGGGATAATGAATTCAAAGATATACACGACTGTAACTTACAATTATCGGAAAAAGAAAAATCAGCGACATTATATTTCCAAAATTATTTTTCAGAAGCATGAACACAAAAACGGATAGCGCCATTGTATTAGCTGCATGAGAAGAAATAAATCCAAATTGTCCACCACAGTTTCCATTTACTAAATGTACAAGTTGTTTTATTGATTCATCATGACAAGGTCGCAAACGTTGAAATGAATTTTTAAAAAGGATGACACTTCCCTGATCGCTTAATGTTATTAGAATAATTACAGCAACAATAATATAGGGAACTCTTTTCTGAAAGGTGCGAATCATAAGGTATAACAGAAATGCATATAGTGGAACCCACGAAAATTTCCCACTGGCAAAAAGCATAATATTGTCGAAAATATCGGAATGGCAGCCGTTGATAAGAAGAAAAAGTTCGCGGTCAAATTGCTTTAGAGCGTCCAGCATATCGTCCCGAAGTTAAAACAGTTTTCTGAAAAAATGTTAAATCATCAATAAGCAGAATTGCCAAGTGATTTTTTTTAATGACCTTTACAAATAGTTCTAACCTTAAAACCAACAACATGAAAAAACATTTACAACTAAAAAAGCTATCAATTTTTTTTCTGACAGCACTTCAACTTGTTATTATGAGTATGCAGGTGAAGTCGCAAAGTATTCAAACCATTAAGGGTGAAATTCCTGTTGAGTTTGAACGAACTCCTTCTTCAACTTCTACAACAGGCGGAGATGTTTCCTATTGGTTTAATTATGGAGAAGATATTTGGGAAATAGCTGATGCAGAAGGTGGTGATGTAAGTTATTTCCGCAATTTTCTATTTCCAGATTCGACAGTTTTAGTTGAGTTTAGTGACGGACTTGGCTCTCCATGGAAGCACTCATTGGGTCAGGTTTTTGACCCGGTAGGACCTTTGTTTTCTGTATTAAGTCCGGAAGTAAATCAGTTTACTCCTTATACATTAGATTCAATCGGGTTCTTTTACCGCTATTTTCGTTTTCAGAATTCTGCCCCTGATACGCTGAGAGTTCAGGTTTATGAAAATGATAATATTACTTTTCAGCCTGATCCGGGATGGACTTCAGGTGCATCTTATGCAAGCGTTGATTATGATTATCAAACAAGAACCGGAACAAATTTCACGCAGGAGTATACTTACCTGCTTACTAATGCTGATACTATTTCAGCAACACAAGGGTTTTTAAAATTCCCTGTTAATATTCCTGTTAATGCTAATGAAAAAGTAGGTGCAACTATAACCTACATTCCGGGAAACCAATTTAATACAGGTGATACTATTGATGTTTATGTAGTTCCACCACCAACGGTTCAACGAAATGCTTTTGTTGTTTATGAATACAGAGACAATGATTTCAATTTAGAGCCTATGTATTATAACAATCAATTGTGTGCCACTACTGATGTGCGTTATAACACTAACACTAATGGCTGGAACGGAAGCTATATTCCAGGCACTGCATGGAACGCAGGTTTCTATCACCTTGATATGAGTTTCCTTGTTACGTTTAATCCAAGCGGAATTACAGAAAATTCAAACCACCGAATCAATCTGTTTCCTAATCCTGCTGATGAAACGATTACACTGGATTTTGCAGGTACGGATAACGAAATAATTACTGCTTCAATTCTTGATGTTGCGGGAAGAGAAGTTTATTCAGTTCAGGAATCATATACCTCGCCAGCACTGAAACACATCACACTTAAAACAGAATCATTAACTCCCGGAATTTATTTCTGCAGAGTTTCAGGAAAAACATTTTCCGAAAACCTGAGGTTTGTAAAAAAATAGTTTGAGTTTACAACAATAAAAAAGGGGACAAAATTTGTCCCCTTTTTTATTGAAAGAAATCTGAATTTACTTTATAACAACAAATTTCTGAGTGATTTTTTCTTTGCCTGTTTCAAGAGTAAAGAAATAAGAACCGGCCTCAAGATTAGTTGTGTTGTAGCTGAATTGCTGATTTCCGGCTAACTGCATTCCTCTGTGTTTTGAGTCAATCAGTTTTCCGTTAATGTCATAAACAGTGCTTGTTACTGATGCAGTATTATTCAGATAATAATTTACCTGCATCATATCTTTTGCAGGGTTTGGGTTAAGCGCTAAAGTCAATTCGTTTGCAACTTTATCGTTGATACCAACATTGCCTGTTCCAAGAACAAGAACATCATCAATTGAAATCAGGTTGTCATCATGTGAATTATGGATAAATGCAATATGAATACTCATGCCCTCATAAGATGCAAGAGAAACTTCCCATTCCTGCAAGATTCCTCTGTAACGTAAGATGTCACCACCATTATCTTCAAGCAATGTATGTCTCCAGCCTGGTGAAAATGTGTATGTTGTTGTATCATCTAAGTTTGTTGCAGAATCAAACTCAGCGAAACGTGCTAATGTATCAGTAAACTGATAGTCCTCATTACCTGAAGTGGAAACAACAACAGCGTAACCGTCAAGATAACGTGGGGTTTGAAATGGAGCTGATTTCCATCTTAAAATTGCCTGTCCATCACTAATAAATATTTTAGGAGTAACCAGATAATTTGCAACAGGTGTTGATGCATCGTTGGTCCATGAATTGCTGCCCATTACAACGTTCAGAGAATCTGTGTAAACACCAGGCATGTAAAAAGAGTCTGCAAGTGCAAATGCATATACAGGAAACCATTCGTCAGGTCTTGGGGTTGTGCCTCCGCTTCCGTCAGCCATACCGTCTAAATCATAATCCACCCAGTTTGGGTATAGATTCTCTTCTGTTGGAAATCCAACAAGAATCTGATCTAAGGTGTCTTTCTGAAAGTTTTCAAATAAAAGTGTGTCGTTCTGGGCAAAGCCTGAGAAGACAGCAGCAATAATAAAAGTGATTGAAGTAAAGATTTTTTTCATTTAGTAGATGTTTTAGAATTAATTAGGATGGATAAAAGTAATGAATTTTTAATCTCAATTAAAAAGTCCCCACGTTTTTAAGGCGTGAGGACTTTTTAGTTATTGGTTCGACTTGATTATTTAGCTACAACCAATTTTTTAGTAATTCTGTTGTTGTCAGCTTTCAAAGAGTAGTAGTATGTTCCGCTGGCAATTTTTTCAGTTGTAAGGTTGATGCTGTGTTTTCCTTTGTTCTGAGCACCTTCGTTCATTGAAAGAACTTTTTTGCCTGTTACATCATACATTTCAAAAGTAACATTTGCATTGTTCTGCAATTCATATTGAATTGTAGTTTCAGAACCTGCAGGGTTAGGTTGGCTTTGACCTAATTTAATTCCGTCAAAGAAACCTTCATCATCAATGCTTGCAGAGCTGTTATCAACTACAGGCCAAACAGCAAGGTCAATATCAAGCGGCCATGCTTCAAAAAGAGTGTGCCATGCATTTGTATTCCATTGTTCCCAAGCTAATTCTGATTGTCCTGCATCTCCGTCAGCAGTTGCAACTAAACCAATTGTATCACCAGCTGCAAGAGTTGTAACATCAAAACCTACTGCAAAATCACCGGCAACAAATAGCGGTGAAGGCAGAGTAGCAACAGTAAATTCTCCGGATGTGTCAATGTCCGCAACAAATACATCTATCGATGCGAGAACAGTTCCTGGTGCGCCAGTTGTGATTGCACCTGCAACATTAGTTCCAGGTCCGTCAGCAGCATAAACTTTTGCTACAACTTTAGAATTTGAGTTACCTGAAGTGTTTTCTTTTCCTCCAAACCAGAAAAGAACTTCCTCAACTAATGTTCCTTCTGTAAGTAAGTAAACCTGAGCTTTTTGTTTATCGCCATAACCGTTATTGCCATTTACATAACCACCACCTTGTGAAGTGTTAAGCGTTGGTGACCCTTGGAAGAAAGCATCAAGCCCAAGTGTATCTGTTGGTGTTCTTTCGCCTGTTGTAGCGCGATCCAAGCGGCTGTTCAAAGGAACAGTGGTTGAAATTTTTTGTGCATTTGCCATTCCTGCAATTCCAATAGCTAATGCAAGTGTGTAAAGTTTTTTCATTTTTTAAAATTAAGGTTTATAGATTGTGTGAATTATTTAATGCAAAATTAACATTTTTTAGAACTTCAGTTGAATTATTTAACAAATAAAAAGGCTAAAAATTATACTGCCTGCTCCTCGGTCATATATTCTTCAATTGGCAGACAAGCACAAACTAAGTTTCTGTCGCCATACGCATTATCAACGCGGCTTACGGGAGGCCAGAATTTATTATCGGCAATCCATTTTAACGGATATGCTGCTTTGGTTCTCGAATAAGAATGTTGCCAGTTATCACTTACTACTTCTTTTGCAGTGTGTGGGGAGTTTTTCAGAACGTTGTCATTGGTGTCTGCTTTGCCCGAAGCAATTTCATCAATCTCTTTTTTGATGGAAATCATGGCTTCACAAAAACGGTCAAGTTCTTCTTTTGATTCGCTTTCTGTTGGTTCAACCATTAAAGTTCCTGCAACTGGGAAAGAAACGGTTGGTGCGTGAAAGCCGTAATCCATCAGTCTTTTAGCAATGTCTCCGGCTTCAACATGCGAATCTTTTTTGAAGTCACGGCAGTCCAAAATCATTTCGTGGGCGCAATGTCCTTTATTTCCCTGATACAAAACAGGATAATGTTTTTCCAGTTTTGTTTTGATGTAATTCGCGTTCAGGATGGCAATTTTTGTTGAGTCAGTAACGCCTTGTCCGCCCAGCATTTTTATGTAGCCGTAAGAAATCAAAAGAATAAGCGAGCTTCCCCAAGGGGCAGCCGAAACAGCATTGATTGCCTGGCTACCGCCAGTTTTTACAACAGCATGTCCGGGCAGGAAAGGAGCAAGGTGTGCAGCCACTCCGATTGGTCCCATGCCGGGTCCGCCACCGCCATGCGGAATAGCAAATGTTTTGTGCAAGTTCAGGTGACAAACATCGGCTCCGATATTTCCGGGAGAAGTTAATCCAACCTGTGCGTTCATGTTCGCGCCATCCATGTAAACCTGTCCGCCATTTGTGTGGATAATTTTATTGCATTCTATTATGGTTTCTTCAAACACACCATGTGTAGATGGATACGTTACCATCAGGCACGAGAGTTTGTCTTTGTGTTGTTCTGCTTTTGCTTTTAAATCTGCAAGGTCAATGTTTCCATTGTCATCACATTTTACAACCACTACTTCCATGCCCGCCATTACTGCACTGGCAGGGTTTGTTCCATGTGCCGATTGAGGAATTAATGAAATGGTACGATGCGTATCGCCACGACTTTCATGATATTTTGCAATTACCATCAGTCCGGCATATTCGCCTTGTGCGCCTGAGTTAGGTTGCAACGAAACAGCTGAAAACCCTGTGATTTCGCACAACGCTTTTTCCAGTTCATCAAAAACCAAATGATATCCTTTTGCCTGATAAGCCGGAACAAAGGGATGCATATCAGCAAACGAAGGATTTGTAATCGGATACAATTCACTTGCCGCATTCAGTTTCATGGTGCATGAGCCCAATGAAATCATAGAGTGCGTCAGCGATAAATCTCTGTTCTCTAATTTTTTGATGTAACGCATCATTTCTGATTCAGAGTGATAGGTATTGAAAACAGGGTGCGTTAAAAATGTGCTTGTTCTTGCAATCGCTTCCGTAAGAGGTGATTTTATTTCTGAGGGAGCAAGCGCTGCCGGTGTCTTTCCAACCACTTTTGCCAGCAAAGCAATAATTGCCGCCACATCTTGTTCCGATGTGGTTTCATCTAAACTGATACCAAGCTTGTTGTTTTCATCGTAGCGGAAATTGATGTGATTATTTTCCGCTGCTTCTTTTAT
>CAMBRL010000144.1 GCA_945870105.1 Chitinophaga pinensis | reverse complement strand
GACCTTGTGGGAAGCACCGCAGAAATCGGTTTAAAAATTGATTTCGCTAAATTTTTTCTGGGTGTGGATATGCGCACAGAAAATGCAACTCACTCCATGGACGATATGATGTTGGCCGGAAAAATTGCCGACAATGCTGACGATGCAATCTCAGCTGAGTAAATATATAAACAGACTTGTAAAGGCAGGATTTATTCCCGCCTTTACAGGTTTTATTTTGCTGCTGAGTTCATGCGGGAAAGATGAACTGATATCCAATACAGCGTACAACCTTGAAATTCCGAAAGGTTTTCCGGCAATGGAGATTCCTGTGGATAATCAATTAACAGTTCAACGTGTTGCTTTAGGAAAGAAACTATTCTTTGACAATATTCTTTCACGCGATAGCAGTGTTTCCTGTTCATCTTGCCATTTACCTGAATACGGTTTCAGCGACCCTGAAAAATTTAGCAAAGGAGTTGCAGGAAGAAGCGGTTTCAGGCAATCCATGACACTCACTAATGTTGCTTATAACACGCTGTTTTTTTGGGATGGCGGAGCAATTAGTCTTGAATTACAATTACTTGCACCCATTGAAAATCCGGATGAATTAGATATGAATATGCCTAAACTTATTGAACGGTTATCCAATAACCACGAATATCCTTCCTTATTCAAAGAGGCGTACGACAGAGAAATTGATCCGTTTACAATTACGCGTGCATTAGCTGCTTATGAACGCACATTAATCAGCGGAAATTCCCGATACGATATGTATGTGAACGAAGGAAAAAAAAATGCACTTACGGAATCAGAAAAAAGGGGACTGGAAGTATTCAACAGTTCACGAACCAATTGTTCGCAATGCCATAGCGGATTTAACTTTACCTCATTCGGTTTTGAAAACAATGGGTTATATGAGTATTTCGCTGATAGCGGAAGAGCACGAGTAACAACACTACATTCTGATGTCGGACTATTTAAAGTACCCACTCTAAGGAATATTGGCGTTACAGCACCTTACATGCATGACGGAAGTTTCACAACATTGGAGCAGGTGATTGAACATTATCAGGCTGGAGGAAAATTACACGAAAACAAAAGCCCTTTAATTTCAGGTTTTCAGTTAACAACTCAGGAAAAAACAGACTTGTTAAACTTTTTAAACTCATTAACAGATTACAATTTTATTTCACAAACGGCTGAATAAAAAAAACATGCCATGAAAAAAATAATTACAACACTTTATCTGCTTACAATTCTTGCATCCGGCTCAATTGCCTGCGATGTTTGCAGTTGTTCTTCCGGTGGAAGTTACTATGGTATACTTCCGCAATTTCAAAAACATTTTATTGGTGTTCGGTGGACGGGAAGTTCTTCCAGCGCAAGTCATATTCCATCATACATAGCAGACGAAATTTACACGCCACCAACGCGCATTACACTGCATTCTGCTGAATTATGGGGACGGTTTTATCTTGCAAAGCGATTGCAACTATTTGTGTTTATTCCATTTAATGTGCTTACAGAAAAAGAGAACAATATTGCTAACACCATTTTTGGATTGTCGGATGCAACACTAATGGCAAATTATGCTATAATAAATACAGGTGACAGCCTTATGAAAAAACTAAAGCACACCGTATTATTAGGCGGAGGTGTGAAATTTCCTACCGGAAAATTCAGAAGTATTGATGATGGAAGTGCTGCAAATCCTAATATGCAAACAGGAACAGGTAGCTTTGATTTTATTGTGAACGGTGTTTATACCATGCGCTACAAAAAAGCAGGAATTAACACCGAGGCTTCTTACCGTTTCAACACTGCCAATCGTGATAACTACCGTTTCGGAAATCGTTTAAACCTGACTTTTAAAACATTTTTTTGGCTAAAAGCCAAGAACGTTTCATTTCTACCTAATGCTGGTGTTTCATTTGAAAATGCACAGAAAAATACTCGCAAAAACAGTGAGAAATACTATACAGGCGGAAACGCTCTTTATGCAACCGCAGGAATGGAAACCTATTTTAAGAAATTCAACCTCGGTTTTTCATTTCAGCAGCCGGTGGTTTACAATTTAGCTGAAGGATTGATAAAACCTGCTCAACGCTACACTGTAAATCTTACATTCATGTTCTAAACTAACAAAAACTCAAACCATCAAAAAATGAAAATCAAATCTTTTTCAATTTTAACCACAGCTTTAATAATGGGCTTCTCATCCTGCAATTCAGATGATATTGAAGTACTAGGTCCTGTAATTACATTAACAACTCCAACAGATCAGCAGGACTTTGCCATTGGTGATACCATTTTTATTCAGGGAGATATTACTGACAATGAAGGATTACATGAATTAATGGTAATGGTTTATCAGGAAGAATCGGGTAACACTATTCTGGATTACACACCAACGGTGCATGATATGGCAAGTTTTCACATCGACACATTTGTAGTTCCAACAGATACGGTTCACGTTCACTACCATTTAAAAATTGAAGCATGGGATCATGACAACAATGCAGACTCCCTGAACTATACATTGCATTGGGCTGATTAATCATTATTTCTTATAACAAAAAAGGGAAAGCAATTCTGCTTTCCCTTTTTTGTTATCTAAATTCCACTACAATTAATGAGGGTCAGAAAACTGCGGATTATTCACATAATCCATATCAGTAAGAGATTTCAGAAAATTGATAAGGTCTGTTTTATCCTGCTGACTTAATTCTAAACCAACACCAACATTTTTCATAAGCGGATCAAGTGTAGGAGAGGCATGTCCGCCTGAATTGTAATGTTCAATTACTTCTTCCAGCGTTGCAAAACGACCGTCATGCATGTAGGGGGCAGTAAGCTCAATGTTACGCAAAGTGGGTGATTTAAACTTACCGCGGTCGTTGGGACTGCCTGTTACAGCTTCTAATCCTACATCAGTAAATGCAGAATCCAACCCGTTATTATGAAATGCATTATCGGTAAATAATCCACCTGATGCACCATGACAATGAAAACAATCCCCACCCGAAAGGGTAATCGTTTTATCACGGTTGAAAAGTGAAAAGCCACTTAATACCGAAGTAGGATCCGGTAAAACATTCTCATTATTATTAACATATCTTTCAAATAATGAATTACCTGAAATCATTGTGCGCTCAAACTGAGCAATTGCCTTAGCTACAACAAGTGAATCTATTTCGCATACACCAAATGCTTTCAAAAAAAGTTGAGGATATGCACTATCCGCTTCCAGTTTTGAAACAGCATCACTCCATCTCTGATGCATTTCAATAGGATTAGTAACCGGCATTAAAGCTTGCTCTTCTAATGAAAACGCTCTGCCGTCCCAGAAAAAACGGGGAGCCCAACCGAGATTAACTATAGGCATTGCATTACGTGTTCCCTCAATGCCATCAATACCTGTGCTAAAGCGCGTTCCTCTGTCTGTAAACGCAAACGTCTGCTGAGCATGACAGGTTGCACATGACATGGTATTGTCATCACTCAACCGCTTTTCATAAAATAATTTTCTTCCAAGAGCAATCCCTTCAACCGTCATCGGATTATCAGCAGGAATAACCATCTCAGGAAATCCCTGTGGACGATCAACAGTATAGGCAGTTGGGTTATAGGTGCTTAAATCGCAGTCGCAATTGCAGTCATCTTTTTTGCAGCCACTGAATAAAATTACTGCTGAAAGAAATAGTATTGAAAACTTCTTCACTAACATCCTTAAAATTGAAGTGTAAAAATACAGATAAATACAAGATAGATAAAAGTGTATCTGTGATTTACATCATACATACCTAAAACCTCACCTCATTTTTCATAAGGATTAACCTGATAAAAAATATACGTCAATATAATTCTGTGAAGTAATAAGAGAAACAGCATGACCATTTTCAAAATGCTTCTATATTTGACCTCACAAAATAATTTCTCAATGAGCACAGCTATATCTATACAACCACTTAACAACTATGCTCTCGGCAAATGGATTGCCGGTGAGGGTAATGGACAATTACTATATAATGCAATCACGGGCGATGCCATAGCAACAGCCAGCAGCAAAGGCTTAGACTTTGCTGCCATGTGCGATTATGCGCGCACTGTTGGCGGACCAAAACTTCGCAAAATGACTTTCCCTTTTTACTTTAAACTATTTTTGTAACATGCATGTAAAAAAATGACTGATAAATTAAAATAATGATCGGGAAAAGGCTGTATAATTTATTGCAGGAATTAAATGCTTCGCAAAGCAAGAGATTGCTTCACCTCTGCTCTGTTATGTCGGATAAGCGATATGGGGTATTAAAAAAACTAATTAACGGCAAGGGTAAAAGCCAGGAAGTGTTGAATTCTATTATAAGAAAAGAGGCGCTCTTGCTTTGGGGGAATTCAAAAGAAATTGATTTAAAAGAGAGAAGGTTAGTTAATTTTTTTTCAGGTGAAATTGAAAATACTGTTATTGAATCTTTCCTTGAGAAGAAATCAGGTTTCAGGAATTTATTATTGTCCCAGGCTTTTCAGAAGTCCGGCAACCCCGAATTGCTTGATTATTATCACGAAAAAGTTTACAAAATTGGAAATGATGAGAACGAATGGATGTTTAGGTTGCTTTCTCTGAAAGGAAAACTCAGGCTAAAATATGCATCTGTTTCTGAAAAGAGACATTCAGAGGCATTGCTGCTAAATGAAGAACTATATGAGGTTATAACTAAAACATACGAAGAGAAAACAATTGAATATTACAACAATTTATCAAACCTCTATATTGAAAACTCAGGCATTTTGGGTTCAAGAAAAAATAAGCTCATCATTGAAATTGAAAAGAAAATGGCAATAACGCCATCCGAAACAGAGAAACTTTCAATGCTGGTGAGTTTAATAAGGCTTATTGATGACAGCAATAAAGCAGCAAAATTGATTGAAGAGGGCAAGCAAATTATTATTAAGCACCCATCAAAAGATAAAGGCCAGTTTATTATTGAAAAGAGAAAATTCCTTTTTATGCAGTTGATTACAGGGTTCTATAATGGGAAGAATTGGGATGAATTAGTAGAGATATGTGATGAGGTTTTGACAATTAATAACATTTACAACTTCGTTGATAATTCAACTATGTTTTATAAAATGCTTTTGCTTGTTATTTCAGGCAACGAAGAAAAGGTTCTTAATGAGATCAAAAAAGAAAAGTTCTACTTTAAAGGCGAAGGGTTGGTTTTTAAGAATTTCATTTTCGCAGTGATAGCTGAAAAGGAAAAGAATTTCACGAAAGCGCTTAAACTTTTACAGCCATTATTGTATTTAGAAAATTATTATCTCGCTTTGTGGTCAAGAATTCTGGAAATAAGAATTCATTCTTTCAAAGGGAATGAAATCCTCTGTGAATCATTGATAGTTTCCACAAGGAAACTAATTCTTAAAAACAAGAATAAGCTTTTCGGGAAAGAAGGAGCTAATTATCTCCTCAATTTTTATCAGCATAAGATTAACAATAGGAGTTTTGTGTCAAAGAAAGACAATTTATCTACCTTTTATTTATTTCTTACCAGGGATTGATCTCTTGATCCCTTTTGTTTACAAGCGTTTCATTTTTTCAGAGGTTCAAAATCGGTAGGACAAATCACGATTCTTTGATTTCCGGCCACTGTTCAAGTCAACTAAATTTACAGCTACTTAATTGAATTACTTCTTAAAGTTCAATTATTTCTGTTGATGAATCCTTTAAAATAATAAACAACTACCAAACAAATCAATAATATGAAAAAAAATATACTTCTTATTTCCTGTATGCTTTGTTGCCTTGCTTTTAACGTTAATTCCCAAGTATTATCTGAAAGCTTTGATGCCGTTAACTTCCCTCCTGCCGGCTGGACAAACATTCAGGTTTCAGGAAGCGCAAACCCCGGAACCTGGGCACGAGTTACCTCAGGAACAAATCCAACAACAACTCCTAATTCTGGTGCTGGAATGGCAATGTATAATTCATTTAGCTGGAGCAGTGGAAACGCGGCAGATTTATCAACTCCTGCTCTTGACTTTTCCTCAGGTACATTTACATTACATTTCTGGATGTACAGGAATGATGGTTCACCAACAAATACAGACAGAGTAGAAGTTTACGCAAACACAACAAATGCTTCTGCAGGCGGAACTTTAATTACTACAATTAACAGAAGCAGAAATCTAAGTCCAACTGAAACTGCTAATGGTTGGTATGAATACTCCTTACCCATTCCGGGGTCATTTAATGGCACTATAAATCATTTAATTTTCAAAGCAATTTCAAATTTTGGCAACAGAATTTTCATTGATGACATTTCTATTTTAGCTGATAACGCCCCCGATGCTCCCACAGGAATAACACTTTCAAATTCTACAGTTTGCGCTGGAGACACTGCAATACTTTATGCACAAGGCATAGTTGGAGAGGTGCATTGGTATGCAGATGCATGTTCAGGAACGGAAATCGGAACTGGGGATTCGATTATTCTTAATCCTTTACAAACAGCAACTTATTATGCAATCAATTACAATAATGGATTATTCAGCAGTACTTGTGCACAAGCTGAAGTTACAGTAATCCAGGCCTCAACAAATACGATTGATACCGTCATTTGCGAAGGGGGAACACTGAGTTTCCATAACCTCGTTCTGACTGATGCGGGAACTTATTACGATACAATTCCCAATTATCTGGGATGCGATAGTATTACAACTATCAACTTTAGTTTTAATCCTCTTCCTGTAATAGGAATTTCAGAAAACAATGGAATACTGGTGGCTGATAATTTATCTTATGTTTCATATCAATGGTATGATGGAGTGAATCAATTAACAGGCGAACAAGGAACTTCATACACACCATTGCAAGATGGCAGCTACGTTTTGGAGGTTATTGACGCCAATGGCTGCACTAACCAATCGCTTCCATATACGTTTGTGATTACTGGCATTAAAGATCAAAATTATACTGACAGATTAAATATTTATCCAAATCCCACAAAAGGAAACCTGACCATCAACTCTAAAAGCAATATTGATGAACTTATTATTATAGGATTGACAGGAAACAAGGTAGCCCAATACAAAACAATTCAAAACAAAACTATCGATGTTTCTAATCTTTTAAACGGTTTCTATACAGTCCTAATTACTGAAAACGGAAGAGAAGTCTGGGGTTCATTTATTAAAGAATAAATCAGATTTAACTATAATGCTTTCTGTCAGTTTTAAAAATAATTGTTGCTTTTAAAGATGGGTTGTTTAAAGAAGAATATTAAACGGGTATTTTCTTTCTTTGGAATATTCTTTCTTTCAATCAATACATTTTCTCAAGTTGTCATCAATGAAGTTATGCCCCGCCCTTCGGGAGGTGATAGTGATGGTTGTATTCAGTCAATGGTTAATACGACCGACCTATCTTGTGGAGCAGAATGGATAGAACTCTACAACCCAGACCCTTGTCAAGCTGCTGATGTAAGTTGCTACTTTATTGGAAGCCGGACATGGTCAGGGAATACAAACACAGGCGTATTTAGCATTCCAAACGGAACAACCATTCCACCATTAGGATTTTTAACAATTGGCGGAGCTCAATCCGGAGCTGATATATTAATTCCTGCTAACGCTGGCAGATTTTGTTCAGGTACAACAAGATGGTATCTAGAAAATCTGAATGGTTGGGTGGCATTATATGCTTCAAACGGAAACCCTGTTGATGCAGTATTTTGGACAGGAAATACTAATGCTGCAAACACCCTAACAACAAACGCAGATTTTTCTTATCAGCCAAATTGTATTCCAACAAATTCATGTGGATCTGCCTCGGGTTCGTTTTTAGGTGCAAGAGATATACCGGGAGTTTCTTATGCAGGGCAAAGACCTAATGCAGGGCAAACAATAAAGAGAACAGCTGACGGTGCAACAACATGGTCAACTAATAACACGCCAACACTGGGAAATTGCAATGCAAATTGTGTAACCAATTCGAACTTCATAGTGCCTGCAACTATTATTCAACCTGTTTGCGGAAATAATAATGGTTCAATATCAATAAATCCACAACCTTCAGGAGCTTATACTTATGTTTGGAATCCAAACGTTTCAAATACAAATTCTGCAAGCAATCTTGGGGCTGGAAATTATGTTATTTCAATTTCTTTGAATGGCTGTCAACGTGATACTACTATCACCCTAACTTCAACAGATTCTGGACCATCAGCAATAGTTGTAAATGTTACCAATTCTTCATGCGGCACTTCAAACGGTCAAGTTTCACTGGGCAATGTTACAGGCGGCACAGGACCTTATCAATACAATTTCAACGGGCAGGGATTTAGTAATTCAACTCAATACACAAACTTTGCTGCAGGTAACTTCACACTTATTGTTAAGGATGCAAACGGCTGCACCTATTCTGCACCAAACATTACAATAAGTAATACAAACGGACCAACTGCTATTGTTGTAACTCTAACAGATGCTTCATGTGGAGGGACTGATGGACAGGTTTCACTTGGCAATGTTACAGGTGGTTCTGCTCCGTATCAATACAATTTTAATGGGCAGGGATTTAGCAATTCAACTCAATACACAAACCTTGCTGCAGGTATTTATACCTTGGTTGTTGAGGATGCAAACGGCTGCACCTATTCTGCACCAAACATTACAATAAGCAATACAAACGGACCAACTGCTATTGTTGTAACTGTAACAGATGCTTCATGTGGAGGGACTGACGGACAGGTTTCACTTGGAAATGTAACAGGCGGTACTGGACCTTATCAATACAATTTCAACGGGCAGGGACTTAGTAATTCAACTCAATACACAAACCTTGCTGCAGGTAATTACACATTGGTTGTAGAGGATGCAAATGGATGTTC
>CAMBRL010000143.1 GCA_945870105.1 Chitinophaga pinensis | reverse complement strand
CGTATTATAAAGCAGCGCAGCAAAATCACTGGGCGCAGGATGAAAAACATTATCGCCTTCAGGTGTGCACTTTGTTTCAATATTGTAAAGCACAGGTTGCAGATGATTAACGGCTATAAATTTTTCCACAGTGTCTATTACATCAGTAAGCAAGGGTTTGCTTGCAACCATTTTTTTCTGCTGAGGAAATTTAGGATTTACGCGCGAACCGCAATCAAAAAGCGCAACTTCTTCATAAGTCAGTTGATAAATATTGCCAATGCGTTTTGCCTCTACTTCTGAAGGTTGTCCTCTGGTAAAATCACAAAATACAGGATTAATAAATGGTTCATGGCTTACTACCAGCTGTAGGTCTTTACTAACCACCACATCCATTTCCAAGGTATTTACTCCCAGTTTAACAGCTTCAATAAAAGCAGTAATTGTATTCTCAGGATACAGGCCCCGCGCACCACGATGACCTTCTATGTCAAACGTTTTTTGTGCAAAAATCAGTTGCGGAAAAAGAAAAAATGAAGAGAAGAGGAACGAAAGTTTCATAGAATGTTTAAAGTGGCAAATATAGCAAGCTGCTTGTGTTTGATGTTTCCTTAGTGCTGTTTAAGATTAACTTAAAGTTACTATTTACCTAAAACTGACTTTTCTCATATCCGTTATACAACCTCAATGTTTTCTTTGTGCATATTATTATTGCACTATGCCTGATTTAAAACAGCTTCAGAAAGAGGTAGAATTAATCGAGAAAAAATTAAGAATTGCGGGAGCAAAGCGAAAGAGATTTATTTCATCTCTTCATCACGCGCAACAAATAAGTGCCTATAACCTTATTCATTACCTTGCTTTAAGAAATGAAGATGTGCGTTCTATGCAGGATGAGTTGCATCATGCCGGCTTATCAGGTTTGGCTAATTCTGAAAGCCATATCCTGAAACAATTACAGGCTGTAAGGCAACGACTTGGTTCAACTATAAAAGATGCAGAACTCTCACAATGCGATTACCATACCGCTCAGGGGCTTATTAATAAAAGATCTGCTGAGATATTTGGATTTAAAAAAGATCCGGCAATACCCTATATTATGGTAACGCTGGACGAAGCTTTTAAAAACGAGGTAGCACTAATGCGGAAACTGCTTGTGGCAGGGATGAATGTAGCCCGCATCAATTGCGCACACGGTAATGAAGATGACTGGAAAGCAATGATACTTTCCGTTAAAAAAGCCTCGGATATAAGTAGAAAGCCCTGCAAAATTTACATGGATATTGCCGGTCCTAAAATGCGTGTTGAGCTGCCCGGCATCGGAAAAGAAGAAGGAAAGATGACCATAAAAAAGGGTCAGGAAATTATGCTGGTTGAAAATGGTGAGCAGGTAAAACCCGACAAATACGCCATTGCCTGTTTTGAAAAAGGAGTAATATCAAAACTGAAACCGGGCGAACGTATTATTATTGATGATGGCAAATTTGAAGGAATTGTAAAAAATAAAAACGGGAAACTGATTTGTAAAATAACACGCATTTCATCCAAAAAGCCAGTGATAAAAAAAGAGAAAGGATTAAACCTGCCCGATACCGTTCTTGATATTCCCGCCCTAACGGCTGCCGACCTAAAGGCAATTCCTTTTATTGCCAAACATGCCGACCTTGCAGGGTGTAGTTTTTTGCGTACACCCGATGATGTTAAGTTTATTCAAAACACATTTAAAAAAGCGGGTAGGATTCCAAAACTGATTTTAAAAATTGAAACACCCGAAGCAGTTAGCAATCTTCCTGCATTATTGCTGGCGGCAATGCGGCAAGAAACCTTTGGAGTAATGATTGCTCGTGGCGACCTTGCCGTTGAGATAGGATTTGAACGCCTGAGCGAAATACAGGACGAGATTTTATGGATATGCGAAGCAGCACATGCGCCTGTTATATGGGCTACACAGGTACTTGAAACTTTCTGCAAAACAGGCATTGCAACCCGCTCGGAAATTACGGATGCCGCACATTCTGCCATGGCAGAATGTGTGATGCTAAACAAAGGAAAATACATTGTTGAAACTATTACTACTCTGAAAGGAATTCTAAACCGCAGCGGAGGACATATTCTTAAAAAGCGATACAGCCTTCGCCCTTTGCATATTGCAGAACATTTTTTTAATTAAGTGGGTTTTATTTTTACAGATTAAGGGTTCAGTTTAGGTTAAGAATGCAATCCCTTTAGAACTGTTTGTTTTATGAAAGCGGTCATTTTGCTTCAACTATCTGACCGTCCGCTTGTATCTTATAGTTCTTATCTCCGTGATTCGGAGATAAGAAATTTATTGTCCTATCTTTATTGATACAACCCTGTTCATGAGGAAACCACGGAACTCTTGCTCCAGAATAACTATATCCTGTTCCACTATAAATAAAGGAAGCAATTAATATTCTTGAAATAAATTTTTCGCTTTTACTGAACGTGCAGAGAAATTTTTCTGAACTGCGAAGCTCGTTTGCAAAAATTCGTTCGTATGTTACTGCATAGAATTTGTTTGATTTTAAAACAGTATGCATGGCATAAAAATCAGAATTTAAATAATCATCAATAGGTAAAGCAAAAAGTGTGTCTTTGTTTTTGTTATCTATTGTGTAAATAAATTTTGTGTCGGGTAAAAGATGTTGCCTGACATAATCCTTTGCCAAAAGCTTGTTGCTGTCTTTTTCATAATTCTCGTTTGTTTCGTAAGTGTCTGAAATCTCTCCATCTGTAGTATCTGTGGTGTAAATGGCGCCAAAATCCACTTGTTCTTCATGGGAATAATTTACACAGAATGGCACACCATTGGGAAAAATATTTTGCGGATATTCTTCAATAAAGTAATGCGTTAATTGTCCGAAAGAAACAAGACTAAAAAACAGCGCCAAAAGTGTTAATAGTAATTTCATTTCGCAGGCATCGGGGTTTAGAAAAATTTAAAGCTTTCCAGTATTTTTTTTCTAACCTTATCTTCAAACGGATAACCGTTTGTAACCATTTGTATAAATTCGTTTTTGCTGTTAATGAAATAGATGGATTCGCAGGTTTCTCCGCGCAGTATTGTATTCCTGAGTGCTGCTACTCCGCAATTAGATTTAATCCGGTAGCCTCTCCACCTTTTTCCTTTAATGGCAAAAAGGGTATCGGTAAGTATAATTTGTCTTAAATCTGATGTGTCTTTAAAGAGTGGGTCAATAGAAACAGGTTTTCCATCAATCATTTGAGCATTTGAATTCCATTGGCAGGTATAACTTATAAAATATAAATCTCCGTTTGGAGTAACACCCTGTTCTGAAGTCCAGTCTTTTTCCCATGGATAAGGAAAGAAATTATCAAAGCCCTGCGACTTTAAAAATGCTGAATCTGAAACCGAGTTTCCCCATATTTCAATGGTAAAAATTTCGTTTTCGTAATCTACCGTATCAGCCCGATTTTTTTTAACAGGGAATGCCCGGTCAGGAAGTTCTTCATCTTGTATTATTTCCCATTCAACAGGTAAGGAGAACGAAAATCTATGAAAGGAATCAACATAGCTTTTATATTTTCCGTTGGTTGTATCCTGCTGAGCAAATGCCGGAGAACACCATAAACAGACACAAACGATTAATCGAGAAGTCATATTGCCAGACCAATGTTGTGCTCGTTTATTTTTCAGGTAATAGTTTATTTAATACGTTCTCAAATATAGGAACTGCCCAAACAAAAATTAAAACCCCTGAAATATTAAAAATCATATGCGCATTTGCAACAGCCCTTTCAATAGGGGCATTTTGGCTGATAAATTTTACAAGTTCTACAAATGGGAAAAAGAATATTAATCCAATAATGATGGACAGCAAATTAAATGAGAGATGAAATAAACCTGTTTTTATTGCAGCTCTGCTTCCCTTTATGGTGGCAAGCAAAGTATCACTGCACGTGCCAAGTTCCGCGCCCAGCATTACTGCAATTCCACCGCCTAAACTAAGCAGCCCCTTTTTTGAAAGAATAATTGCCATGCCTACTGTTGCAGAAGAAGATTGAATAATTAAAGTAACTACAGTTCCAACCATAGCACCCATAAGAGGATTTTCAGTTTTCTTTAACCATTCTGAAAAGAAGGCTTCATCTTTTAAGGGTTCCACAGCATTTTCCATTGTAAATAAACCAAAAAATAATACTCCGAAATATAGAATTATTTTTCCGGTGTTATTAACTCGCTCAGATTTTGAAACCAATAATAATACAAACCCGATTACCAAAAGTATAGGCGAATATTTACCAATATCCATGGCTATTATTTGACTGCTTATAGTAGTTCCTATATTGGCACCAAGAACAATTCCCATAGCTTGCTTAAAGGTCAGTATTTTAGAATTAACAAAAACTATAGTAATGATTATTACGGCTGAAGACGAATCTAATAAAGCAGTAACAATTACTCCAACGACAATACTGCTAAATGTATTTGAGGTGAATTTTACAATCCATTTGTTTGCAGTCTCTCCAATGGATAGTTTTATAGTATCTGAAAGACTATTAACAGCAAATAAAAAAAGAACTAATCCGGCCAGTATTGACAATAATATCTCTGTCATAATTTTTTTAGATAATAACTCGAAGGTATTGTTACGCTAAGAACCCCCTATGCAGCTAGTATTAAGTATTTGTTAAGATTTTAAACGCAATGAAACTAATACATATAATAAGTTTAGATAGAAGAGTTTACTTGATTTTTACTACACTAAAAAAGGAACCTAGAGGCTCTTTTTTTTAATTAGCTATGTTTTCCATGAAACCACTCCGCAACATTTTAATAATTCAAAATTTGCATTGCGGTAATCTCCGTGCTCTACTATTGTGTTGCAAAAAATAATTTTTAACTAGTATAATAAAATTCACTAACTCAGTCGGAATTTGCTTTGATAAATAAACAAGCAATAAGAAGTTAATTATGGTGGTAAATTTCCTGGATAACTTATCTAAAAATCGCTTGACTAGTTCGGAGCGGTTTTTATTCCAATACTTTTACACGATATAAAAACGGTTTATGAAAAATTATAACACATTAATTTTTACAGCCATTTGTTTAGTTGCAAGCCAAAGCTGTAAATCACCTCAACCACCTGCAATCCAAAAATTTGCCGCCAAACACGTTGTTGTAATTGGCATAGACGGCATGAGTCCCGATGGTGTTATTAAAGCAAATACTCCGGTTATGGATAGCCTAATGAAAGCGGGGGCATACACGCTTCATGCACGCGGTGTATTGCCAACCAGCAGCAGCCCCAACTGGGCTTCTATGATTTCGGGAGCGGGACCTGAACAACACGGTATTACTGCCAACAGCTGGGAGAAAGATGAACCACACATGCAGCCCATTGCTACCCTGAACGGAGAAATATTTCCAACCATTTTCGCTGTGCTCCGCCAACAAAAACCCGAAGCAGAAATAGGTGTAATCTATCACTGGGACGGATTCGGAAGATTGTTCGAAAAAGATGCAGTAAACTATGATGTGCATGGAGAAACTGAACGCGAAACCGCACAACTTGCAGCAAACTATATCAAAGAAAAAAAGCCTGATTTCACCTTTATCCATTACGACCATGTAGATGGTGCCGGACATGGCTCAGGACATGGTTCTCCCGAATATTATAAATCAGTTGAACTTGCCGATTCGTTAATTGGTGTGGTTGTGAATGCAGTGAAACTGGCAGGGATATTAGACGAAACTGTCATTATAATTTCTTCAGACCATGGGGGTATAGGAACAAGTCACGGTGGCGAAACACTGGAAGAAATTGAAATACCATTTATTATTTCAGGTAAAGGCGTGAAAAAAAATTATCAAATAGCTCACGAAGTTTACACCTATGATAATGCAGCCAGTGTTGCCTTTGCATTTGGTGTTCAACAACCTTATGCATGGATTGGAAGAGCTGTAAAATCAGCCTTTGAAGGTTATGAAAACCCCGCAACTTTTGTAGTTAAAACTATGCTTGCAGCGCCTGTTATTAAACCCGAAAAACATTTGTTTGAACCCGCAGGTGGTTTGTTTATTGACACCATCCCTGTTGTTGAAATTACATCAGAAATTGCTAGAGCTGAAATCCGTTACACACTTGACGGTAGTGAGCCTGATAAAAATTCTGCTATTTATAACTCGCAATTTAAAGTAGAAAAAACAACCGTTGTAAAAGCATCTGTGTTTAAAGGAGATGAAAAAAGTTATGCATCATCAGCTAACTTCCGTTTACTTGACAGCAAAGCTGGTAATGGAATAAATTTCAAGTATTATGAAGGCGAAAACTGGACTATGAATCCAAATCTGAGTATGTTAAAACCCAGGGCTAAAGGCAATGCTAAGGAATTCAGAATACAATACGCACTGCATCGCGATGAGCAATATGCCTTGGAATTTGATGCTTATCTGAAAATAGACTCAGCCGGTGAATATCGTTTTTACACCTACAGCGATGATGGCAGCAAACTTTATATCGATGACAAAGAAGTGGTGAACAACGATGGCTCACATGGTGCAAAAGAAAAAACAGGTGATACGAAACTTGAAAAAGGCCTACACAAAATAAAAGTAACCTACTTTAATGAAGGTGGCGGACAATGGCTTGAAGTCTTTTACAGGGGGCCTGGAGTACCACGACAAATAATTCCTACAAGCGCACTATATCCTCCCAAATAAATCAACATATAGAACTCAATTTTTACAATGAAAAAAATTTTACTAGCCATTTCATTTTTTGCAGGTTGCTGCTTCAACTCGTATTCACAAACCCTTGTATACCACGATGTAGTTACTGACGATGACGGTAATCTCATTCCTTGGTATACACCAAATCACGGACAATCTTATGATCACTGTCTTGGTTTGGTTTGGAACTTCTGGAAAAATCTTCCTACCTGTTGCGGAGGTCATAAATATTATATGATTGACCATTCCTATAATGACCCAGTGGCCGGAAATAAAATGGGTGGTGACCAATTTGCCATGGCACTTTCTTCATGGGCATTGTATTATGGCTATACAGGTGATACCAATTTAATAATGGATATGAAATATATTGCCGACACCTATCTTGCCAACAGCTTAACACCAGCCGGTTCTCTTTGGCCTAATTTACCTTATACCTGCAATTACGGCAACCCTATGACAGCGGTTTATGACGGTGATTTTATTTGGGGATTCGGGTTTGTGCAGCCAGATAAAGCAGGTTCGTTTGGTGCTGAACTGGTTACTCTTTATAAGATTACAGGCAACGTTGAATATCTGCAAGCAGCCATAAAAATTGCAAACACGCTTGCAGCAAATATTCAAACCGGTACTGAAACAGTATCACCCTATCCCTTCAGGATTAATGCACTCAATGGAAACCTGCCCAGCTCACCAACATCTTATCACTACACTACTAATTTTATTCCCACTATGCGTTTGTTTGAAGAACTTTCACGTCTTCAACAAGGCAACACAGTTAGTTATGACAGTGCATACACCGTTATTAAAGACTGGATAAAACTTTACCCATTGCAAACAAACGAATGGGGTTCATTCTTCGAAAATATTTATCTTCCCTCAAATACGGAAATAAATGCTGTTACCTGCGCATATTATATTCTGGAAAAAGGGGATGAATGGGGAACCAACTGGCAGCAGGACGCACGTGGAATTCTTGACTGGACGCTTTCTGCATTGGGAAGCCATGCCTATGATTCGCTTGGTGTTACTGCTATTTATGAGCAGAGTGTGGATTTGAAAGAAGGTGGCAGTCACACTTCCCGTTTTGCAAGTGCTGAACTTTTATATGCTGAAAAAACAGGCGACACTGCCCGCAAAGTTCAGGCAATCCGCCAACTTGATTGGTCAACGTATTTGGTTGACTTTGATGGCAAATGCCGCTTTTCACCGCAAGGTGGTTCAGTATGGTATACCGATGGATATGGTGATTACGTACGTCATTTTTTGCGGGCAATGGGTTCTGAACCTGCCATTGCATATGAGTTTGTCAACCACTTATTGCGCAGTTCTTCAGTCATTACCTATATCAACTATCAGCCGTTTGAAATAAATTATACAACCTACGACAATTCATCAACAGAAATACTGAGGCTTGTTTCAAAACCAACCTGGGTAAAAGCAGATGGTGTTATTATAAACGAGTTGAGCTCACTTAATGCTGAAGGCTGGGTATGGACTGAATATCCTGATGGCGGTGTGTTGCGCGTGCGCCATGATAATGCAACCGATATTCAGATTGGCGGACTAACTTTATCCGAAGATGAAAATAAAATAAGTGAAAACTATATAACAGTTTTCCCAAATCCGTCTGAAGGAAACTTTACTATTCATTTTTCAGAAACACTTACAAAACCTGTAACCATTTCAGTTTTCAACGCTTTAGGCGAAAAAGTAAAAGAAGAAACATTCAACTTTACTGAAAATAATATAGTGATTGATATTTCTGAATTGTCATCAGGAATTTATTCGATGCAACTGCAGGGAGAAAAAATTTCTGCATCAGAAAAATTAGTACTTGCTAAATAGAATTTATTCGTTTTATAGAATAGCAAATTTATGTCTGAAGCACCAACTGTACCTATAAACTATCTCTCCCCCGATGTGCCTGGCAAATTACCATGGTACAAAACAAAAACCATAATTGCAACTAACGAAACGCTGAAAGGTTATGGCTGTTTTGTAAGCCGTGAGGATTACAAAACCTTTCCCGTTGAAATTGTTCAGTGGCCAAAAACTACAGGACGACCAATTGATGCAGACACAGGAAACCAGGCAGGAACCAAACAAGGGATTTTTGATTTTTGGTGGGAAGGGGATTTTCTTTTCGGAAAAAACAATGCTGTAAAGGACGAGTATCTT
>CAMBRL010000142.1 GCA_945870105.1 Chitinophaga pinensis | reverse complement strand
GGTTGTTGAGGATGCAAACGGCTGCACCTATTCTGCACCAAACATTACAATAAGTAATACAAACGGACCAACTGCCATTGTTGTAACTGTAACAGATGCTTCATGTGGAGGGACTGACGGACAGGTTTCACTTGGTAATGTTACCGGTGGTTCTGCACCGTATCAATACAATTTTAACGGGCAGGGACTTAGTAATTCAACACAATACATAAATCTTGCTGCGGGTAATTATACATTGGTTGTAGAGGATGCAAATGGATGTTCATTTTCTGCTCCTGATATTACAATTGGAAATTCTAACGGCCCTTCTGCAATTTCTGTAAACCCAACAGATGCATCTTGTGGTCAGAATAATGGAGTTGTTTCACTTGGTAATGTTACCGGTGGTTCTGCACCGTATCAATACAATTTTAACGGGCAGGGACTTAGTAATTCAACTCAATACACAAACCTTGCTGCAGGTAATTACACATTGGTTGTAGAGGATGCAAATGGATGTTCATTTTCTGCTCCTGATATTACAATTGGAAATTCAAACGGCCCTTCTGCAATTTCTGTAAATATAACAGATGCATCTTGTGGTCAGAATAATGGCGCTGTTTCACTTGGCAATGTTACCGGTGGTTCTGCACCGTATCAATACAATTTCAACGGGCAGGGACTTAGTAATTCAACACAATACACAAATCTTGCTGCGGGTAATTATACATTGGTTGTAGAGGATGCTAATGGATGTTCATTTTCTGCTCCTGATATTACAATTGGAAATTCAAACGGCCCTTCTGCAATTTCTGTAAACATAACAGATGCATCTTGTGGTCAGAATAATGGCGCTGTTTCACTTGGTAATGTTACCGGTGGTTCTGCCCCATACCAATACAATTTTAACGGGCAGGGACTTAGTAATTCAACTCAATATGCAAATCTTGATGAAGGTAATTACACACTGGTTATGGAGGATGCAAATGGTTGTTCATATAGTGCTCCTGACATAAGCATTTCTTCTGCAGAAGGCATTGAAAGCATATCGCTACTCACAACCGGAGTGACATGTGAAGGAGCAGACGGAACCCTTACAATTACAGGAACTCAAGGCGGAATTGCACCATTTTCTTATCGTTTAGATAACAATTCACCATCAACCGAAACTTTTTATTCAGGTCTCTCATCAGGATTACATTCTATTGCAACTTTTGATGGAAGCGGATGCTCCATTGATACTTCAATAACAATTGCTTCTGATGATGAACCACAAACAATTTATTATCCAAATAGTTTTACGCCAAATGGTGGAAATCTGAACGACTTTTGGGAAATAAAAGGAAACTGTATTAAGGGAATTGTTTGCAGAATTTTTAACAGATGGGGACAGCAAATTTCATATGCTGAAATTATTAATGATGGAACAGATATTTTTAAAATCTGGGATGGGAAGATCGGAAATATTGATTCTGAGCTGGGGGTTTACTCATTTTCTGCAACAATAAATTTCGATTCAGGAAAGCAAGCTGTCCGGTATGGCCATATTGTTCTTGTAAGATGAGTATTTGTTAATACCCATCGCAATTACTTTACTTTCAGCAAATCAAAAGTTCTAAATTATTTGCACTTTAATTAGCAAACAACCATTCAGTTTGTTTTGCTTCATATAAACATACTATATGAAGTGAAAAAATTGCTTCTATATTTGACATCTTAATTTTCAACTATTATGAGCACAACTACATCTATACACCCACTTAACAACTACGCCCTCGGTCAATGGATAGCCGGTGAGGGCAATGGGCAATTACTATATAATGCAATCACGGGCGATGCCATTGCAAGTGCCAGCAGCAAAGGTTTAGACTTTGCTGCCATGTGCGATTATGCGCGCACTGTTGGCGGACCCAAACTGCGCAAAATGACTTTTCCTGAGCGTGGAAGAATGCTGAAAGCATTAGCACTTCACCTGATGGAAAAGAAAGACCTGTTCTACAAAATATCATGGGCAACAGGCGCTACCAAAGCTGATAGCTGGGTGGATATAGAAGGCGGCATCGGCAATTTATTTTCCTACGCATCATTGCGCAGAACTTTTCCAAACGAAACATTTTGCGTGGAAGGTGATATTGCAAAACTGTCTAAACAAAACACATTTATCGGTCACCATATATGTGTACCTAAAGAAGGAGTAGCCATTCACATCAATGCATTTAATTTTCCGGTGTGGGGAATGCTGGAAAAAGTGGCGGTGAACTGGCTCGCAGGAGTTCCGGCTATTGTAAAACCCGCAACCATTACTTCATTTCTTACTGAAGCTGTTGCCAAAGAAATTATAGCAAGCGGCATTCTTCCAGAAGGTGCTTTGCAGCTGATTTGCGGAAGCGCTAATGGAATTCTCGACCATGTAATCAGTTCTGATGTGGTTACGTTCACAGGAAGTGCAAGCACCGGAAAAATGCTAAAATCGCATCCGCGATTGATTGAAGAAGCGGTACCTTTTACCATGGAAGCAGACTCTCTGAACTGTTGCATCCTCGGCAACGATGTTACACCCGACCAACCTGAGTTTGATATTTTCATCAAAGAAGTAGTACGCGAAATAACAACCAAAGCAGGACAAAAATGTACTGCTGTTCGCAGAATTATTGTTCCTGAAAACAGAGTAGAAGAAGTGCGTCTGGCACTTGGAAAAAGACTTGCATCAAACATTATTGGCGACCCGAATGTGGAAGGTGTGCGCATGGGTTCACTTGCAGGATTGGCACAACTGAAAGAAGTAAAAGAAAAAGTAGAACAACTCAGCAAATCACAACAAATCATCATTGGCGATTTTGAAAAATTTGAAGTAAAAGGCGCTGATAAAAACAAAGGTGCGTTTATGCCTCCTGTTATTTTTCTGAATGAAAATCCATTTAAAAATCTTGACTGTCACAACATTGAAGCCTTCGGCCCGGTATCAACACTGATGCCTTATAAAACAACGGAGGAAGCTATTGCACTTGCCAAATTAGGCAAAGGTTCACTGTGTAGTTCCATCATTACAGCCGATGACAAAATTGCAAAAGAATATGTGTTGGGTGCTGCTAGCATGCACGGTCGTATTTTAATTCTCAACCGCGAGTGCGCAAAAGAAAGCACAGGACACGGCTCACCAATGCCGATGCTGGTACATGGCGGTCCGGGCAGAGCGGGTGGCGGAGAAGAAATGGGCGGCAGACGCGGTGTATTTCATTACCTGCAACGCACCGCAATTCAGGGCTCGCCAACAACGCTTACCAACGTTACCAATCAATATCAATATGGAGGAAAATATATTGAGAAAGATATTCATCCTTTTCAGCAATATTTTGAAGACCTTGAAATAGGCGAAACACTTATTACAAAAACACACACGGTAACTGAACAGGATATTCTGGATTTTGCAGAATTGAGTGGTGATAAGTTTTATGCCCACATGGATCCGAATTCTTTGGAAGGAACACCATTTAAACGCACAGTAGCACACGGATATTTTATTCTTTCACGCGCTGCCGGCTTGTTTGTTGACCCACCAAAAGGACCGGTATTATTGAATTACGGATTAGAGGAATGTCGTTTCACTAAACCCGTTTACCCCGGAATGACCATCGGTGTGCGTTTTACCTGCAAAGAAAAAATTGACCAGGAAAAACGCAACGAGGAAGATGTAGCCAAAGGAATTGTAAAATGGGTTGTTGATGTGTATGACTGCTCCTCACAGGAAGTCCGCGATAAATATGAAGTGGATTTAACCAATGGAGATACGGTTGCGATTGCAACTATTCTTACAATGGTGAAGAAGAAAAATCAGAATTAATTTTATGCACTTATCCTTTTCTGATTACCTCATCATCTCCATCTACTTTGTATTTGTGCTGGGCATTGGTTTCCTAATCAAGCGCAAGGTGAAAACCAGCAATGATTTTCTGATGAGCAACCGCAGCATTCCGCTGTGGATAACAAGTCTGGCGTTTATCTCTGCAAACCTTGGTGCGCAGGAAGTAATCGGTATGGCGGCATCCGGAGCCAAATACGGAATTATGACTTCGCACTTTTACTGGCTGGGTGCTATTCCTGCAATGATTTTCCTTGGCATTTTTATGATGCCGTTTTATTACGGCAGCCGCGCACGTTCCGTTCCTGAATACCTGGCACTAAGGTTTGATGATAAAACACGGAGCTTTAATGCAGTTGCTTTTGCATTCATGACTATTTTTTCTTCCGGTATTTCATTGTACGCGTTGGCATTGTTACTAAAAGTTATCCTCGGGTGGAGCTTTGAGTTTTCTGTTTTTATGGCAGCAGGAATTGTATTGATTTATACTTTTCTGGGTGGCTTAACCAGCGCGGTGTATAACGAAGTACTTCAATTCTTTCTGATTGTTCTGGGTATTGCACCTGTTGTTTTTATAGGACTGAGAGAAGCAGGTGGATGGGAAGGCATCTCCTCTACCCTACCTGCAGCTATGACTCATACATGGACCTACATGGGTTCTGCTGATGATAACCCGATGGGAGTGAATATGTGGAGCATGATGATGGGATTGGGTTTTGTGATGTCGTTTGGTTACTGGTGTACTGATTTTCTGGTGGTGCAGCGGGCAATGGTAGCGCGCAATATGTCGGCAGCACAGCGCACCCCGCTGATTGCATCTTTCCCGAAAATGATGATGCCATTTATTGTCATTCTGCCGGGACTGATAGCCATTTCACTTACGCATGTTGGTGGCGATTTTGCACTTCCTTTCAAAGAAGATGGTGTAACTATTGATTATGACATGACCTTACCCACACTTATTTCACACTACTATCCTTCAGGACTGCTTGGCGTTGGTGTTACTGCGCTGCTGGCTTCGTTTATGTCGGGTATGGCAGGAAATGTAACTGCTTTTAACACTGTACTCACGTTTGATATTTACCAGGCACATTTTAATAAAAATGCAAGCGACAAACATTACCTGATGGTTGGAAAAGCTGCCACAGTACTAGGTATCATTGCATCAATAGGTACAGCTTACCTTGCCAGTAGTTTCAATAATATCAATGACTTTCTGCAACTGGTTTTCAGCTTTGTAAATGCACCGCTGTTCGCTACATTTTTTCTCGGCATGTTCTGGAAACGCACTACGGGACATGGAGCTTTTTGGGGATTGCTTCTCGGAACATTAGGTGCTGCTATTTTTCACGGAATTACGCTGGCAGAAGGCAAAGGCGGATGGCTTATGGAACCCGTTTATGAATTCCGCAGCGGCATGGGACAAGCCTTTGCAGTTGCAACGGTAGCATGGGTGGTGTGCTTTATTATGACCATTATTATCAGTCTTTTTACCAAACCCAAAGAAGAAAAAGAATTAGTTGGCCTGGTTTACAGCCTTACCGAAAAACCGGTAGAAACTGAAAAAGCATTTTACAAACGCCCCGTTCCTATTGCAATAGTTATGATCATACTGGGAATAATCCTCAACCTCATTTTCTTCTAATGGAAAAACTAACCGACCTTCGTCTTATTATTGGATTATTCTTCAGTATTGCTGGAGTAATTTTATTACTGAATTACTTTGCAGGAATAGAGGCTAAACACCCTGAATTAAACATGTATTCAGGCTGCGCTATGCTGCTGTTTGGCTTGCTGATGTTGTTGTTCTTTTACAAAGGCGATAAGGATAATGCCTGAAGTAACGATATGAATTTTGCAGGAAAAAGAAACAAATCCCGAACACTTTCCATCCCTCTTCGAGTACCAGCTGATGCAGCAGGCAACTCCTTTAGCCGGTCTGTAACAAGGTACATTGCAGAGTTAACTGCCACTATTGAAACGGGAGTTATAGCTATTGCAGCGCGAACTCGGTATGCAGCGGTGCGAATTGCTTTTAGTACTACCGGAATTATCACCCTGCTAAGGTAAAGTTGTTCCATTGCATAAGCAATTACAGATGCTATAACGGATGGTAGCTCGCGTGTATCATTAACATACGAAACAGGAGTTGCTAAATCTTCAGCCGTAACACGAGCTACCTCCAGTGCAGCTGATGTTATCGGGGCGGAAGAACTACCTCACGGTTTGGCAGTCCGGGATGCCTTTTGCTTTTTCTTTCTACTTCAAAGACTGGTAATATTCGCACACCTTATTCATAACACAGTCCACGCATTTTGGGTTGGTAGGGCGACAAATTTCTCTGCCGAGAAATGAAATGGCCATTCCTGATTCGCCCCAATCGCTTTCATCAATCACATTCATTAACTGAAGTTCAATCTTCTTGGGGTCAATGCCGGTGGCAACTCCCAGACGGGGCGCTACACGAACTACATGAAGATCAACAATGATGCCTTCCGCCTTCTTCCCTATTTCTCGCATAATAACGTTGGCTGATTTTCTTCCAATACCTGAAAGAGCAGTCAAACCATCCATAGTAAGAGGTATATTCTTATCCTCTTTTATGGTCTGCGCGAGCTTCATCAGCCATTTGGTTTTGTTACCAAAATTGCGGACGCTGCTGATGTAATGCATAATTGTTTCTTCATCTGCACGCGCCAAAGAAGCCATATCCGGGAAAGCCGGAAAGAATGACTTAGCCACTTCATTAATATGCTTATCCGAATCCTGTGCCGACAAAATTACCATCACTACTAATTGGTAGATACTCTGATAATACAGCGGATGCTTTTTGCCTTTGTAGTTAGCTATAAGAGGCTTTATTTCTTGCCCCCAGTCTGTTTGATTTGCCATAAGTATAATTTAACGCTGCTCCTTAGCGTCTTTGCGGTGAAATTATATTTTTTTCGGCAAGGTTGTTGTATTCTGCTTAACAAACATTAACAGAAAAACTTTCGTCAAAGAACTATCTGTATCTAATTTTGAAACGGTTTTCTGTTACACTAAACATAAAAACTATGAAAGCATTTCTTCTAAAAACTTCGCTCGCCTCTTTACTGGCTGTATTTGCGTTAAGTATTGCCGTGTTTTCTGAAACAACTAACTTTCGTTTGGCTTTTAATAATTCAGAAAGTGAAGGAATTGCAGCAGCGCCTCTTGAAGAGTTTACCGTGAATGTTTATCCCAATCCCAACAACGGAAAATTTGATATTCAGACTACAGGGCAGGGCGAAATAAAAGAAGTAATCATCTATAATATTATTGGCGAAAAGGTATTTCATCAGTTGTTTGATGATGTTTCGCTTAAGGCAGATATTGCAAATCTTGACAAAGGTTTATAATAAGTCGCAAAACAAAATGCCGACAAAGCGGTTTTATATTGAGTAGTGGTGATGGTTGGGTTTAAAGTCGGAAAAGAGGGATGAGCAATCGTCCCTCTTTTCTTTTTATAGCTGCTCGTCACCCTGAACTTGTTTCAGGGTCTGATTTGAAAGATGCTGAAACAAGTTCAGCATGACGACAGGAGAAACTTCATTGTATCCACCCCGTCTGCATAATCCCATAGTTCGGGCTTCTGACTTTCACCGAATGAAACACCGGAATTAAACTCTTCAGGGTTTGCCGAAACCACACATTGTATCTCGTTTTTTCTGATTTCTAGTTCTTGTTTTACTGCTTCCAGATCTTTATAAAAGCTATAATTGAGACGCGAAACTGGAGTAGCTAAAGCTTCATCTTCTTTCATTAAGAGAAAGCCATTGTCTAAATGCAATTGCTTACCAACCAATAATATCGCCTTGTTGTAATCGTAATTATTAGCGTATTTAGAATGAAAGACTATCTTCTTTCTGCTCTCTATTGCATTAAAGAAATCATCAAAATTATAACCTTCTGGTACGTACAACTTTGAAACATTGCGGCAACCCAAACCGAAATAAAGAAATATATCATCGCCAAGCAGAGCAAGCTGCTCAGGTGTTTCACTGCCTGTTAAAACAGCAACCGAATTTCTGTTTTTGCGAATAATGTTAGGGTATTTACCAAAGTAATATTCAAAATAGCGCGAAGTATTATTGCTGCCGGTAGCAATTACGGCATCAATATTCTCCAGTTTTCCGTCTTCAAAAACAATGCGGTCTTTAAAGCGGGGCTCAATAGTAATCAACTTCGCAGCAACAGCTTTCAAGAGCCTGTTATCTTGTGATGAAAGTTTGGCCACACAAGTATTACCTGAAATAAGCACGCACAAAAAATCATGAAACCCGACAAGCGGGATATTCCCCGCCATGATTACTCCTACCCTTTTAGGATTAGTGTTCTCAGTCAGCTGATAACGGGCAATCCATTTTTCAAGTTTGCTGATTTCAAGCATTTGTGCAATTCCTGCCACTGCCTTTCGCACATTTTCTTCAACAAACCATCCATTGAAGTGGGGCGAACCAAGAATTAAATTTTCAAACGCTGCAATTTCAACATCATTTGAATTATTGGTTTCTCTGAATAACTTCATGAAGTTACCCAACTCTGTGAAGGATTTTATTTTTTCTTCTAGTGTCAAAACATTTTATTTATACAAATACTATATTTGCACCGCAAAACTAAGAACATTAAACTCTCAATTTAAAAACATAAAACATGGCAATTAAAATTACTGATGAATGTATCAACTGCGGGGCATGCGAACCCGAGTGTCCAAATAATGCAATTTACGAAGGCGGTCAGGAATGGAGATTTGCTGACGGAACTTCCGTAAAAGGAAGTTTTACCAGTTTCAGCGGAGCAACTGCTGATGCTGATGCAGCTCAACCTCCTGTTTCTATGGATATTTATTATATCGTTACTGATAAATGCACTGAGTGCGTTGGTTTCCATGATGAGCCACAATGCGCTGCCGTTTGTCCTGTTGACTGCTGTGTGCCTGATACCGATAATCCACACACATCGGAAGAGAACTTGAGCAAAAAAGCATCTATGCACGCTTAATTAATATGACTTATTTATTAAAAAGCGCTCCCGTTTT
>CAMBRL010000141.1 GCA_945870105.1 Chitinophaga pinensis | reverse complement strand
TGAAGTGGGCATCAACGCTACCTCATTGCCTTCATCTGCTTTAATTAACCGCAGCTTTTACAACATTGGTATTGACCCCGAAACAGATTACCTCTTCGGAACGGATGCAAAGGACTTTGTACAGAACGGATATGTTTTCCGCTATTCGTTAAGCGGCAGTTTGGTTGATTCATTTCAGGTGGGAGTAGTTCCGGGGAATTTTTATTTTAATTAACAGCCTCACCCCCTGCCCCTCTCCAAAGGAAAGGGATAAAGAAGCGGAAATACTTTGCAGTATTTCCGCTTCTCTTTTTATCTTCGCCACTAAACTTATAAACCATGAAATATATTCAGGCAATTTTAGCACTTACTGTTTTGCTGTCGTCCTGCACAAAAGATAAATCAAAATCAGAATTAATACTTGGCGACTGGCGGGCAAATACACTAACTGTTGATCCGCCACAGGTAGTGAATAATGTTGTCATCACCGACCTGTATGCGCAAATGGAAGATTGCGACAAGGACAACACCCTGAGCTTTTATGAAAACCAGACCTACAAAGCTGATGAAGGAGCCACCAATTGCGATTCTCTTGACCCGCAAAACATTTCGGGTAACTGGATGTTTTTAAACAACGAAACTGAACTGCGTTTAATATACCAGAGTGATACTATTATATATAACCTCATTGACCTTGATGACGAGTTACTAAAAATGAATTATTCCGAACGCGACAGCAACAACATCTTACATACACTTTCAGTAACATTTGAGCGATTATAAATTATGAGTGTTATCCAGAGAGTAATAGACCGGATGAAACCGGGCGAAGATATAGGCCTTGACCATGTTGGTCAAAAAGGCAGGCAGCGTTCCATTAATCCTGATGGCTCTTATAATCTGGAACGCAAAACAGGAAGACTGTTTGGTAATTTCTTTCTTTTCAACTGGCTCATCACTACTTCGTGGACACATTATTCAATAGTGCTTGTTTCTGTTTACCTCCTGAGCAATATTGGGTTTGGAAGCCTTTACTATTTATTAGGCTCAGAGAATCTATACGGAATAGTGGGCACAAGTGAATTTGATAAATTCATGAGTTGTTTCTTTTTCAGTTGCCAGACCTTTACTACAGTAGGTTATGGCGGACTTCATCCTATTGGAAAAGTTGCAAGTTCAATAGCTGCGCTTGAAGCATTTCTTGGATTAATGGTTTTTGCAGTGGCAACAGGTACTTTGTACGGAAGATTTTCAAGACCAAAAGCCAGATTAAAATACAGCTCAAAGGTTATTATTGCCCCGTTTAAAGGAAAAACCTCCATGCAGTTTATTGTGGCCAACGAAATGAACACCGTTTATATGGAAATGGAAGCCAAAGTAAATATCAGTTGGATGGAAGATGAAGGAAACGGAAAATCTGTAAGACGTTTTCAGCAGGTGAAATTAGAGATTGACAAAATCACCATGTTTCCTACCAGTTGGACTATCAATCACCCGATTGATGAAGAAAGTGCATTATATGGCAAGACCGAAAATGATTTGCAAAAAATGGACATTGAAATTTTTGTATTGCTGAAAGGTTTTGACGATACGTTTTCACAAACCATTTACAGTCGCCAATCCTACACAAGCGAACAATTTGTCTGGGGGGCAAAATTCCTCAGACCTTTTGGTGTGAACAGCTCAGGAAAACTGGAAATGGATTTAACGAAAGTTGGCGAATACGAAAAGGCAGATATTGTTCACCTTGTATAACTAACCTGTCTGAGATTTAAAAAACTCGCGCTCCAGAACTTCAGAACGGTTAAGAATAGCGCGCAGCCAGTTCAGTTTTATTTCCAGTATTTCTTCGTCAGAAAGTTTCCAGTTAATTTCAGACTGGCGCATTTTCAAATTCAGGTGATGCATACAAATGGCTGCCGACACCGATATATTCAGACTTTCGGTAAAGCCCACCATTGGAATTTTTACAAATTCATCTGCATTCTGTAAGGCAACATCAGTTAGACCGTCAATCTCAGTACCGAACATCAATGCAAACTTGGTATCAACCTTTAGTTCTTCAAGCGGTGCGCTTTTGTAATGCGGAGTGGTGGCAATAATACGGTAGCCGTTTTTCTTCAGCGTGTCAATACACTCGAGGGTATTATTTGTATTCCAGTTGTATTTATGGAGATTCAGCCATTTAGAAGAGCCTAACTCCACATCCGGATTGAGCTTGTATTTGTTCTTGTTCTCAATAATATGAACGTCCTGTACACCAAAGCAGTCGCAGCTTCTTAGCACAGCACTGGCATTTTGTGATTGATAAATATCTTCCAGAACAACCGTAAAATGGCGGGTGCGGTTTACAATCACATCATCCAACCGCTTGTGCCTTTCTTCTGTAATAAATTGGGTAAAAAACTTTAATAAACTCTCTTTTTCGGGAACGGTCATATTCAATATTTGCGGTAAAAATAGAAGAAGAAAAAGCTTCTTTGAGAAAAAAGTCTTAACTTTAACCAACAAACACCGTAAAAACACTTAATAAAATTTAAGTATTATGGATAAAAAACTACTCTTCCGTTCAGGATTTTCTGCTTTGCTGGTTATCCTGTTTTTGAATGCCGGTGCAGCTATTCATATTATTCAGGTTTCTAGCAATCAGTTTAATCCTAATTCAACAAGTGTAAACGTTGGAGATACTGTGCGCTTTACCTGGGTTAGCGGAAACCACACTACTACTTCAGTAAGTATTCCTAATGGAGCAGCAACATGGGATTCGCCAATGACCAGCAGCGTTTCGCAATTTGACTATAAAGTAACTATTGCCGGAACTTATGGTTACAAATGCACTCCGCATGCCGGGGGCGGAATGGTTGGAACTTTTTCCGCTAGCGGAACTACAGGAATTGACTTTGGAGGCGCAATCAATTTAACTTCACTTTATCCTAATCCTTTCAGCAACGAGCTATTTATTGAGCAAGGAAATGAACAGCCGGAATACACTCAGATTTCTATTTCAGATATTTTGGGCAAACAAATAAAAAGCATCAGCATTGAAAGCCTTTCTGTTGTATCAATTGGCAAAAGAAGAATTGATGTTGGCGAACTTCCCAAAGGAATTTATTTTGTAACGCTGAAAGGCAACGGAGTAAAAGCAAAGACAGTCCGCTTAGTTAAGGAAGGTGCTTAAAAGTTGATACAATAAACTATTTACTGACTTATTTTTTTTCGAAAAGACAATACGATAAGAACAAGGTAAGTAAATACAGCTATCATAAGTCCGACAGCTTCGCGCGCCAACTCTTGGTTAACCGATTTCATCTCCATCCCTGAACCTTCTGTAAAGAAGCCTTCCCATTGGGTCATTTGAAGCCCTGAATTAATGGCATAGGAAGTATAAAAAACTGAAAGGACGATTAGTAGTTCTCTGTTTGTCTTTCTGAGAAAAGCCATTAATGAAACATATACCGGAATAAGGTATAATACTACCCATAAAACCGGATCAGGATCATTGAATTGAAGATAAGCAAACCAAAGAAAAATAATTACAAAAAATAAAGCGATATAAGGCATCTCTACTCGCTGATTGTTGAATTTCTCGTCCAGCCAAATTCCTTGTGTTCCTCATCATTGGCATCAAACAGATGCGGATAATTCTCCTGCAATGATTTTATAAAAAGGTCGCGGGGAACATCAGCGAAAGAACCAAAGTCGTGAAGGTACTCCATGAACTTTTTCCCACCTTCAAATTCGTGGAAAATAGAATCGTTAATCCCATCAAATTCCAATGGCGCAACTCCAAATTTGTCGCACAATGATTTATTGAATGCGGGTGTAGCTTTCACCCATTTTCCATTGATAAAAAGTTCGGTGAAACCATGAAAAACAAAAACATCACTGCGCAAAAGGTCAAGCAGCTTTTGGGCGGACAAATGATTTTTAACATTTGCGAAACCAAGCCGTGAAGGAATACCGACTACCCGCGCGGCTGCAGCAAGTAGTGTTGCTTTCTCACCGCAATAACCGGAACCTCTTTTCAAAGTTGCGCTGCCTTTCATTGCTTCGGCACGCAAGTCAACGTGATAAGGGTCGTACAGAAAACCATCACGAACAGCATAATAGAGTTTCACTGCCTTTTCAATATCTGTAGTTGCACCTTCTGTATTCTTTTTTGCAAAGGCAATTACATCGGGCGAATCACTGTCTATATAATAAGCCTGAGTCAAATAAATGGCTAAGTCTTGTTTTTCTTTGGTTTCCATATTGGCGGCAAAAATACGGTATTTTAGCGCAGAAAATATGTTCAGCCAATTCATCCGCTCACTTGAACATCGCCTGCAGCAACCACTGCCGGGGATGGAAGCACAATTTAAAATGGCTTCGCAATTCCGCTTGCCGATTGATATGGAGCAATACGATTTAAGTAAGGCAAGAAAAGGTGCGGTTCTTATTCTGCTGTATCCGCACCAAGATAAAATTAACACCGTGCTTACGTTGCGCCCTTCCTATGACGGAGTTCACAGCGGACAGGTTAGTTTTCCAGGTGGAAAACTTGACCCTGAAGATGAAAATCTTGCTGCAGCTGCTTTGCGCGAGGCTGAAGAAGAAGTAGGATTGGACAGAAATGAGATAAAGCTTATCGGAAATCTGAGCAATCTTTACATACCGCCCAGCAATTTTTTAGTATCGCCTTTTGTTGGAATAATGGACAAAAAGCCTTTGCTGAAAAAAGATGACCGCGAAGTGGAAAAGATAATTGAAGTTCCAATCACCTACTTTCTGGACGAAAGTATTAAGGGCAGAAAAATGATTACACCACGCGAGTTTGTGAGTTTTGAAACACCGTATTATGATGTGGAAGGCCACACGGTGTGGGGCGCAACAGCAATGATGCTGAGCGAAATGATGGAACTGATAAAACCGTTGTAATGGCACACGCTCTCTCTAAATCTTCTTTTATCCGTGGGGTTCAGTGCAAAAAATCACTTTACCTCTACAAGCATAATTACAAACTGCGCGATGCAATAAGTCCATCGCAGCAAGCACTTTTTTCGAGGGGAATTAATGTGGGGAAAATTGCGCAGGATATTTTTCCGGGAGGTGTAGATGTTACGCCTGAAAGTGTATTCAAATATTCTGCATCGGTTGAGAAAACACGTAAACTAATTGAAGAAGGATCAACAATTATATACGAAGCCGCATTCATTTTCAATGATGTGCTGGCTGCGGTTGATATGCTTGTAAAGCGCGATGGAACCTGGTTTGCTTACGAAGTAAAAAGCTCCACACGTGTGAGCGATGTTTACCGTTTAGATGCTTCGTTGCAATACTATGTTATTACAAACGCAGGAATTGCGCTTGCAGATTTTTCTATTCTGCACCTCAACAATCAATATGTAAAAAAGGGGAAGATAGAACCGGAGAAACTTTTCACGGCAGTATCACTTCTCAGCGAGTGCGAAAAAAACCAACCGATGATTGCTGAAAAAGTGCGTGAACTGAAAGAGGTTTCCTTTCTTTCTTCTGTGCCCGATATAAAAATAGGAAAGCATTGCTTTGAGCCCTATGCATGTGATTTTATGGGGCAATGCTGGAAAAATATTCCGCAGAATTCTGTGTTTGAACTGGCGGGGATGAGCAAAGAAAAACAGTTTGAACTCTACGACAGCGGCATTGTAAAAATCAGTGATGTGCCTGCTGATTATTCGCTGGAGAAAAATCAACGCATACAGGTAGATGCCACTAACACCGGAAAAGAACTGGTCAACAAAACCGAGATTACTAAGTTTCTTTCAAGGGTTAATTATCCGCTTTACTTCTTCGACATTGAAACGTTTATGCCTGCTGTACCTATGTTTGACGGCACAAGTCCGTTTCAGCATATTCCGTTTCAGTATTCGCTGCATTATAAAAAAACAAAAGATGCAACTTTGCAGCATGTTGAGTTTTTGGCAGAAGCAGGTGCTGACCCGCGCAAAGATTTTATCACACACTTTCTTGAAAACACGAAGGATGCTGCGTGCATTTTAGTTTACAACCGCACATTTGAAAGCTCGGTTATTGCAAGACTGGGAAATGATTTTCCGGAGTTGAAACCCGAAATAGAAAAGCGTTTATCGGTTATGATTGACCTGATGGAACCTTTTCAAAAACGGCATTATTATCATCCGCTCATGAAAGGTTCGCACTCTATTAAGAATGTGTTGCCTGCGCTGTTTCCCGATTTCAATCATAAGGATTTAGCAATTAGTGAAGGCACCATGGCTATGGCTGCTTTTGAACAATTGCAAACCGAAAACGATATTTTTAAAATTGCCGAACTGCGCGATAACCTGCTTGAATATTGCAAACTGGATACGCTGGCAATGGTGAAGATTTTCGAGTTCTTAGAAAAAAATTTAAGGCTGTTCCCCTCTCCTTCGGAGAGGGCAGGGTGAGGCTTTTAAACGCCCAGTGTTTTCAGTAGATAGCCGATGAAAGAGATAAACATAAACAGCATTCCGAGTATAATCAATCTGTTTACCGCAACTTCTTTGTTTCCTGTTTTTGCAGGTTGAAAATTTACCATCATTACTGTAAACAACTCACTTGCCCTTGCCGAAAAAGGTTTTTCTTCGCCTGTTAATTTGTTGAGTTTTTTATTGAGCAGGTAAAGCATGTAGAGGCTCAGCGCCAGCATAACTGCCAGAAAAAAGCAGAACAAAGCAATTGATTTATTAATGTATTCCTGACTGCCTGAAGAACCGCTCAGCCTGCTGACAGTCTCTTTCTGGCTCCTGAAAATATCTTCGTCCATCAGGCGGATGATGTGCAGGTTTTCGATGTAGCGACTGTTTTCGGTTGTATTCAGACTGTCGATGTTTCTGCCATTGAGCAGGCGTTCATTTTCATGAACAAGCTGCTCTCTTTTATTGAGCATGTCAAAGGTTTCGCCAATATCAGCTTGCGCTGAAGAATAACAAGTAATCAGAATAAGAAATGTAACAAGTCTTAACATCATTTTGGCAATAGAAGCCGCGAAAATAATTATTTAATCACAACTGTTGTGTTGCCTTTTTCCATGCCGTCTTCGGTGAGCGTGCATAAATAGTTTCCCGGTTTTAGTTTTGAAACATCAACCGTAAAATCAGTAGCGCGGATATCGCTTTTGGCAAGAACCGCTTTGCCTGAAATATCATACAACGTGAATAGATAGTTTGCATCCGGTCTGCTATTTTCAAAGTGAATATTTATCAGTGCTGATGCCGGGTTTGGAAACACCTTCAGGCTATTGTATTTCTTTGAGGTTGCTGTTTCTTTTACTCCTGCCACAAAACCATCTTCAAAAGTCCAGCAGTTAAAAACGGTGCCTTCGTTGTCAACAATGCACATGCGGATGGAGTCGTTGCCGAATACCTCCACCTTACCGAAACTGGTGTTGAAATTAGTATTGCCCAGTCCGCTCCCGCCTTTGTTCCAGAGCGAATCCAGCACCGGAGGCTGACCGATTAAAGAGCCCACCGAATCCATAATGTGATACAAGGCAATTTTACTTTCATCAACACCCATTGCCGAAGAATTGAATTCAGGAATACCTGAGTTTGTGCCATCATCCATTGCAGAAGTATGTGTATCGCCCGAGAGCAGAATAACATTGCGGATGTTGTTATTTCTGATAAAATTTATCAGCGTATCCTGGGTGGCAGGAAAGCCGGGCCATGCATCGGCAAAGCCTGTTGCCATGGTCATTCCGCTACCGCCACTGCCTCCTACATTCAGCGTGTTGCGTTGAAAACCCAAGCCCACATTTATTACCCTTTTCAATGCTTTGTTAAAGGTAGTGCCCGAGAGCAGAAACTTCCATTTTGCAGTAGAAGTTGCAAGCCCGTTCAGCAGCCACTGCATTTGTATATCGCCAAGTATGGTGTGACCTGATGGTGGTGAAAATTCCCAGGGGAAACTGACATCGGTGCTGTCATAATAAAACGCTTCGTTGTTGGGAGAACGCGCACTGCGGTTGTCCAGAAAAAAGAATTCGGCATTACCTATCGTGAAGCTGTGGTATAAGCCTTGCGAAGTATCAACCGCATTATAGCCCGGAAAATAATCAAGCCAGCCGTTGATGGAATTTGCGCGCTCGTGTTCGCCCAAAGGAACATCCATCAAAACCGTTTCCAGTCCGTTGGGGCCTGTGTACGTTGCTTCCAGCGACTGCGTGTTTCTGGAAGTATTGTTGTCTGCATAATCGTGGTCGTCATAAACATAATCAAGAGGAATGGAGCGCAGTACAGGAGTTATTCCGGGATAAGAATACTTGGCATGATAAGACGCTGTTACATAATCAAAGTCTTCAGAAAATTCATCGGCTGCATCAGGATAGGTAAAATCGCCCAACTGAATAAATAAATCGGGCTGATGATTGCTCATAACATTGAATAAAGGAGTCATATCCGTACCCTTCATGCAGGAGCCAAAGGCAAAGGAAAAATCAGCTGCCGCTCCCGTTTGCGGAAAGGTTTTAAAAGAGGTTTCAATGGTATCCTGTTGTTGATTGATGAAGTAGCGGCAATAATAAACAGTTGAAGGTTGCAGCCCGCTGATGTTCATGATGGCACTGGTATCTTTCAGTGTACGGATGGTATCAATATAGGTAACGGGGTTAGTGAAACCCGGGTTGGTATCCAGCGCTATGGCCAGTTCACCTGCCTGATTGCTGCGGATAAAAATGCGTGCCGAAGCATCGGTTACTGCGCCTGTAACCGGGCCGAATAAAATGTTCTGCGCAAAGGATGCTTGTAAGATTGTAAAAAGCAGTAGAAATAAGCTATATGTTTTTTTCATGTGAGTGGCTTTATTTGAAAGACGAATGTACTGTTTTTCCTGTTTGAAAAAATAACAGAATACTCCTTGCTATTCAGGATATTATTGGCAAATTTGCGTGCCCAATAACAGAATACCATTTACACAATGATTTTTTTTACCCGCCTGCTTTCTGTTGCCGTTTTAGTTTCAGGATTTTTTGTTGCCACCGCCCAAAACAATATGGGTGTAGGAACGCTGAACCCCGACATTACCGCAATACTTGACCTTACCTCTACCACCAAAGGATTTTTGCCGCCCCGCATGACGCAGACCGACAGAGATGCGATAGTAAACCCTGCTGACGGACTT
>CAMBRL010000140.1 GCA_945870105.1 Chitinophaga pinensis | reverse complement strand
TAAAAAACAGAAAAAGGAGTGCTAGAAAAAATGAATACAGGAGCAAGTCCTTGTTGCGGAATGACAGCATAAACTATTGTATATCGGATATTTTCACACCCACATAACTTTCATATTGTCCGCAACCTAATCCACCATTCATATAATTAGAAAAAATACTGTCGTTTCTAAAATATAAACCATAGTGATAGGCATAGTAGGTATTAGAAGAATCAAGCCAAACCTCTCGACCAAGAACAATAATAGTTGAATCTGTATTTCCGTATGTAATAGAAATAATAGTATCGCGCTCGGATGAACAGGTACCGCAAAAGCCATAACAACTGATGGTTTCGTGACACTGGTATTGCCCTGTAAATTCATCACGAAAATCGGAAGGCTCATTGCACTCTTTTTTACAGGAAGAAATAGCAGTAAGACTTAGTAATAGAATCCATATAACTCTGTTCATCTTTATTTATTGTAAAGCAAACTTAAACTTTTTATTTCTGATGAGCCATTTACAGTATTAACCAATGAAGCATTGCTGTAATCATAAAATCTTACAACATTTGCCTGTGCAAGTACAACAAAATTGTTTAGCCGCTCATACTTAATGAAAGATGCGGAAACGGCAGGCAGATACTCGGTAAGACTATTTGGATTATAGGTGTATTTGCTAACTGCATTTTCCTGACCAATCAGAAAAGTATTGTCATCAATACGCTCTGCCGAAAGCACTTTGCCTGTCTCAAGCGGATGTGGTTCCCAAAAGCCATTGTCGCTGATTACATAGTTTTTCATGTATCCCTGTGTTCCGCTATTTCCGAAAACAAAAATATTCTCATCGTTACGTTTACAAAAAGCAACGATTTCCATATCCAATTGAACACTCTGAATTTCTACTGCACTTGACGCATCATACAAAACCAGCCTGCGCTCTGATGTTCCTATTTGTTGCTGCTCCGAAAAAATAAGATTGTCCGTTTTCCAGACTTTAAAACAATTATAACCGCTTACATCAATCTGCTGTTTTACTGTTCCGTTTTTATCAAAGGCTTTTATTATTCCGTCAAAAAATGAAACATAAAGCGTTCCCTCATCCTCATATACATCACTGAAATATGGCGCACCTGAAAGTGGGTTTGCCTGCACACTCCAGAGTTCAGCATTATTAAGCATTTCAAAAGCACGCAACGAACCTATTTCGCTGCCTGCCATATAAAACGACTGATTTTTGGAACTTGTGATTGCCGATGAAAAATCACCGGCAGCAAAGGCCACCTGCTGAACAGACAGGTCGGGTATAATCTTTTTTATCTCAACGGAATTAGAAGAAGGTGTTTCCACAAACAAAATTCCGGTGAGTTCAGTTACTGCCTCGTTCAATGTTATCTCAATGTATTCCCGTGTTTCATTCTCGCCATCAGAGGCGGTTACCAGTAAATTATACTCACCGCTCTCGAGTAAAATATTGTCAATGATAAATTCATGATTAAGTGAATATTCTTTTGTTTCGGGAAACAAGGTAATCACTGATGCAACCGTAACATTATTTTCATTCAGTAATGATAATTTCACATATTCCAGTTGTTCATTATCGCTTATAGTGCCAACAACAGTAAGCGTATCCAACACATCGTGATTTGAATACTCATTGGGAGAAGTAATCTGGATATAAGGCGAAATTTCGTCCTTCTTATTGCAGGAAAACAAAACTAGAGAAAACGACAGAAACAGGAAAAGCAATTTCTTCATTTCACAAAGTTGGTGATTTTACAAATGGATTATTGTATTTTCTATAAACATGAAAATATCTTATTGAATACAAACCGTTATTATCCATAATTTTGGACAATTAAAATAGTAATATGAAAAAGAATATTGCAATAGGATTAATAGCATTATCTGTAGTAAGTTTTACAATTATTTCCTCCTGCAAAAAAGAGGAAAATGAGACAAAAATAAGCTCACACAATTCAGATGAAAGTCATAATGCAGGTCAGAATTGTATGAATTGCCACCGCAGTGGTGGAGAAGGAGAGGGAAATTTCACAGTTGCCGGAACCATCTATGATTCAACCGGAACCTCTGTTAATCCTAATGGCACAGTAAAGATTTACTCACACCCCAATGGAAATGGAAATGTATTGGCTACAATTGAAGTAGATGCTAAAGGTAATTTCTATACAACCGAATCAATTGATTTAAGCAGCGGAACCTACCCTTCCATTACAGGAGCAAGCGGAAGCACAAGAGATATGCCTGATATTACAACCTCAGGTGCCTGTAATAGCTGTCACGGAGTCAGTCAGGCTCGCATCTGGATAAACTAACAAAAAGCATTAATATTGCAGCATGACCGAAATGGCTGCATATCTTTTTATCACGTTCCGCTGGTTAGATGCGTTAGACATTCTATTAGTGTCTTTTCTCCTTTACCAATTGTATCATATTGTGCGCGGCACCGTTGCGATTAACATTTTCGCAGGAATACTTTCGTTTTATCTGCTTTGGCTTTTTGTAAAAGCACTGAACATGCAACTGCTTGGTTCTATTCTCGGGCAGTTTATAGGTGTAGGAGTTATTGCGCTGATTGTGGTGTTTCAACAGGAAATACGAAGATTTCTTCTGCTTGTGGGAACCAAAGGAATTCTTGGCAACAAAAACCTTACACGTGAAATATTTTCATTTACACGGACAGTAAAACCACAACGCAAAATTGATGTTCCTTCCATTGTTAAAGCCTGCAAAAACATGAGTGAAACCAATACAGGCGCCATTCTGATTATTGCAAAAGATACGGATATTCGCTTTTATACTTCAACAGGAGAACCCATTAATGCAAAGGTTTCACCGCGATTGATTGAAAGCATTTTCTTTAAAAACAGTCCGTTGCATGACGGTGCAATTGTAATCAGCAATAATATGATTACAGCAGCACGTTGTGTTTTGCCTGTAACTGAGAATGAAAGTTTTCCTGCGGCTTTGGGAATGCGTCACCGAGCTGCAGTTGGTATTACGGAACACTCTGATGCGTTTGCCATTGTGGTTTCTGAACAAACAGGTGAGATTGCGTATGCGCTGGAAGGCGAACTTACGCCCAATGTATCGCCTGAGCAGTTGAGGATTGCTTTGGAGAAGGAGTTTAATTGATTCAGATTCACCACTAAAGCCACAAGTTCACTTAGTTTATTCTTAGTGTTCTAAGTGTCCTTAGTGGTAAAAAAATTTAATTAAACCGCACCGCCCGCAAGGGACTAACCCTTGAAACAAGGTAAGAAGGAATAATCAGCATCAGGGTGCAAACCACTAATGTTCCTGCATTAAGTAAAAGCACCGGCAGCAATTCAAGATTTACGGGAACAACTTTTACATAATACGACTCCTCGGAAAGCGTGATAAAACCATAATGCTTTTGAATAAGACAGGCTGCTATGCCAATCGCATTTCCAATAAGCATCCCCATTGAAATAAGGTAAACAGAATTGTAAATAAAGATATTGCGGATGCTGCCGTTGTTCATGCCCAAAGCTTTCAAAATGCCAATCATTTGCACGCGCTCAATAATCATAATCAGAAGGGCAGAAATCATATTAAAGCCTGCCACCAGTAACATCAGCACAATAATGATGACAACATTGGTATCCATCAAACCCAGCCAATCAAAAATCTGCGGTTTCAGTTCTTTAATGGTTTGCGCATTCAGTTCCTGACCTATTTGGTTGTAAACATAATTGCCCATGTTGTCAAGGTTCTTGAAATCATCAATAAAAATTTCAAAGCCTGCCACCTGGTCTGCTTCCCAGTCGTTTAGTTTTTGAATGTGGGCAATGTCAGCCAGCACATACAGATTATCAAACTCCTCTAATCCTGTTTTGTAAATACCTGAGATATTGAAGATGCGGGCTTTCTGGTCTTGCCCCTGAATGAAATACATGTAGAGCTTATCGCCTGTTTTCAGTTTCAGTTTTTTGGCAATCTGCTCCGAAACAAGCGCTGACTTTGATGCTGTGCTATCACCTGTGCGAAATGATTTACCTTCTATAATATGCTTTTCAAAAAAACTCCAGTCAAAATCTTTTCCAAGTCCTTTCACCACCACACCTTCAATCTCATCATCGGTTTTTATGATCCCTGCTTTTGTAGCAAAAACCTGAATATGACGAATACCTTTTGCTGTATCAATAGACGGGTAAAAACTTTGCGATGTGGTGACAGGCTCAGGTTCATACGAAGTATTGGAATCATAATTTGTAATGACAATATGTGCGCTAAAGCCCGAAACCTTATCGCGTATTTCTTTTTGAAAACCTGTTACAATGCTTACCGCCACAATCATTACAGCCAAGCCGATGGAGATACCCGCAACGGCTATGCGCACAATGGGTCGTGTACCGGAAATAGTATTACTTTCGGGTGCTTTTTTTGCGCGGATGATGCGTGATGCTATGAAGAACTCAGTATTCAAGTTTATATTTACCGCAGACCTGCCTGCCGGCAGGCATGGGACGCAAAGGTCGCAAAGAATTTCAATTTTTATGAAGCATCTTTTTTTACTTTTTTTCGCATCTGCTTTCATTTTCACTTCCTGCGCTCAGCAATTGGAGCGCGTGAATTATTCCGTGAAAACGGATAAGGATATTCTTACAGGTGCAGCACAAACCGACAAGTATCTTCCCTTACTGAAAAATAAAAACGTTGCCATTGTTGCCAACCAAACATCCGTCATCGGGAAGAGACATTTAGTCGATACGCTGTTATCGCTTGGCATTAAGGTAAAAAAAGTTTTTGGTCCTGAGCATGGATTCCGTGGCGAGGCTGCAGATGGTGAAGTTGTAAGTTCCACTACCGATTCCAAAACAGGTTTGCCCATTATCTCCTTGTATGGCGATAACAAGAAACCCAAACCCGAACAATTAGACGGAATAGACATTGTTGTGTTTGACATACAAGATGTGGGCGCACGCTTCTACACCTTTATATCAACCATGACCTATGTTATGGAAGCCTGTGCCGAAAAAGGAATACCCGTTATGGTGCTTGACCGCCCCAACCCCAACGGCTATTTTGTTGACGGTCCCATTCTGGAAAAAGAGTTTTCATCGTTTGTGGGTTTGCACCCGGTACCAGTTGTGCACGGCATGACCATTGGCGAATATGCCCAAATGGTTAATGGCGAAGGCTGGCTGAAAGGTGGTATTAAATGCAACCTTACCGTTATTCCGCTGCAAGGCTATGGACACAGCGATTTTTATTTGCTTCCTGTTCGCCCCTCTCCCAACCTGCCCAACATGACGGCTATTTATCTCTATCCTTCGCTTTGCTTTTTTGAAGGCACGGTGGTAAGCGTAGGTCGCGGAACGGATAAACCTTTTCTGTCATTCGGTTATCCTAGCATGAAAGAAGGCAGCTACAGCTTTACTCCCAAAAGCATGAAGAGCTCAACCAACCCGCCTTACAAAGACCAACTCTGTCGCGGTTTTGATGTTACCGACTTTGGCGATATTTATGTAAAAAACCTTGGCAAACTTTACCTCTTTTGGTTGATTGAAAGTTACAAAAGTGCTGAAGACAAGAAAAATTTCTTCACCGATTACTTCAACAAACTGGCAGGAACCGCAACCCTGAAAGAACAAATTATTGACGGAAAAACAGAAGACGATATCCGCAAAACATGGCAACCGGACTTAAAGACGTTTAAAGCAATACGCAAGAAGTATTTGCTGTATAAGGATTTTGAGTAGGTTAAACTAAACGCCATCCTTCAAGTCTATTGATTCATGCAAAAACTGTTTACACTTTTCTTTACACTTTTCCTGTCCCACCTCAGCTACTCGCAACAAACCGTTGGACTTTTTACGCATGACGCGGGGCAGCTGGATGGCTATGTGCTTTTCGCGCCCATGCCTTCTACTACTACTTACCTGATTGATAAATGCGGCAAATCCATTCATACATGGCCGAGCACGTATCTTCCGGGACTATCGGTTTACTTACTGGAAGACGGCAGCATATTAAGAACAGGCAACACCAACAACCCTATTCTTAATTATGGAGGCAGCGGTGGCGTGATTGAAAAAATTGACTGGAACGGCAATGTAGTTTGGAACTATACCATTTCAAGCAGCACCGAATGCCAGCACCACGATGTGTATCCCATGCCGAACGGAAATATTCTGGTCATTTCGTGGGAAGCCTTTACCGATGATGATGCTATTGCCGAGGGCCGCGACCCATCGGAAACCAATGCAAGCGTATGGAGCGATAAGATTATGGAGCTGCAACCCGTTGGAAATAACAGCGCCAACATGGTGTGGGAATGGCATGCCTGGGATCATCTGGTGCAGGGGTTTGATGCTACTAAAAATAATTACGCTGCCGTTGAAGACCATCCCGAACTGATTGACCTGAACTTTGCTGCCCAAGCCATAAACCCCGACTGGCTGCACATTAACGCTGTGCATTACAATCCGCAACTCGACCAGATTTTATTAACCTGCCACAACTTTCATGAACTTTGGATTATTGACCATAGCACCACCACTGCCGAAGCAGCAACGCACAGCGGAGGAAACTCTGGCAAAGGAGGTGACCTGCTTTACCGCTGGGGAAACCCTGCGGCTTACAACAGGGGAAATCCTTCCAACAAAAAACTGTATGGTCCGCATAATGCCCAATGGATAAACTCGGGTTTCCCTGACGAAAACAAGATTATGATTTACAACAACGGGCTGGGTCGTCCGCAGGGTAATTATTCATCGGTGGAAATTATTGAGCCGCCCTTACAGATTGACAACAGCTATTCCATCAGCAGCGGGCAGGCTTATGCACCAACGGCAAGTTCATGGATTTACACCGCTCCCGTTCCCACTGATTTTTTCTCTTCAAACATTTCGGGAGCGCAGCGATTGGAAAACGGCAATACCCTGATTTGCGAAGGTGCAAAAGGCAATTTCTTTGAAGTAGATGCCAATGACAACATTGTTTGGGAATACGTGAACCCTGTGCAGTTAAACGGCCCCATTAGCCAGGGAACAACGGTGGGCAACAACAATGTTTTTCGCTGCACCTGGTATGCAACCGATTATGCAGCTTTTGCAGGCCGCAACCTAACACCGGGCGCACCGCTGGAGATTAATCCGCTTGCTTATAATTGTGATATGGTTACCGGAATTTCTACTGCGGAAGATAATGCTGTTAGACTGTTTCCAAATCCTGCCCACAACATTATTTATTTTAAAACGGACATAAAATCTTATGCCCCTACAGTGGTTGTTTATGATTTAACAGGACAAATTATTCTTGAAAAACAATTGGCTACTGACCAAACAGTCCTGAATATTGAACACCTTGCATCAGGAAATTACTTTCTGCGGCTTTTAAAGGGTGATGAATTCTCGATTCACAGATTTATTAAGCAGTAAAAAAATAGCCCACCATTTCTGGTGAGCTATTTCATTTAAAAATATTTCCACTTAAAAAGAGTAGCCTGTCCAGCTGCGGCTGTCCACATCATAAAGCCATATTTTGCCGTTGGCAAAAGAAAAACGAAACATATCGTGAGTAACAGCTGATGAAGGAAGAACTACAGATGCTTTATATTTTCCTTTTTTATCAAGCAGATAAACTCTTTTAGCATCGTAATCAAGCAAACCAAATTCTTCGCCTTTTCTGCCTGTGTAAACAACAGTGGTGGCGTTTAATACTGAAATACCAGCCGGCAAGTTTTTGGCTTCAAATGATTTTCCTGCCTTTCCTTTTGTGCTGTAAGAATAGATTTTACCATCATAAAAAAAATAAACTTTTTTGCCATCAAACGCGCCTACGCAGTTACCATCAGGCTGGTTTTGTCCGCTGTAAGATACTTCAGGTGAGCGTGGCTCACCGCTAGCATTAAGATTAGAAAAAAAATAACCTACATCACCGTATCCATTGCCTTCTAATTTTGAAGTGGAGTTGTTATACCAAAGTCCACGGGTGTCAACGCCTGCCGTTCCGGTGTATTGAACATTGCCGCTTTGCGAAAATGTTTCCAAGGGAAAATCTGCATTTCCTGCAATAACAGAATAGTACACTTTCTTATCAGGATTCCATACAACTGCAGAGGCGTTCGTTCCGTCCTCTCCTTTGAATTTTAAGGTCATGTCTTTTTTAGCCGTGGCTGTTTTGTGCAAATGCTAATGATGTTGAAATCATTAAGGCAAATGAGAAATAAATTATTTTTTTCATTGTGTTTGTTTTTAGGTTTATTGAACGAAAGTAGATAATATGTTTTAAAGCAATCAGGTAATGATAAAAATCATTCTTACTGAGTAACGGTAACATAACCAGTAGTCATCCACACAGCATTATCATTGAAGAAAGAGAACTTGTAATCACCCGGCTTGAAAAAGGAGTGATGGAAATTAAACTGCTTGCTTTTGCTGTCCAGTTTCAGTTCCTGCTCGTTTACATGCTCGCTGTAGGAGTTACCTTCGGTTTCTTTTTTCCAAATGTCAACTGTAATGCTTCCTGTATTTAATGTTTTCGGGCTTTGCAGCACTATCTCTACATAAGCGCCAAGGTCACTCATTTTATAATTGGTTTTCTCATTTACAATTTTGCCTTCTTTCACTTGCTCACAGAAAATCACTTTCAGGTCATCGTAATACAAAACTTCTTTCACATCTTTGCTTTCTTGCTGTTGTTCAACTTTTACTTCTGCAACAACCTCTTTTTCCTCAACTTTTTTCTGTTTAACATTAACAATTTCTTTACTCACAGCCTCTTTCTTCACTTCTTCTTTTAGTGTTTCTTTTGTTTTAGGTGTGCCTATTTTTACAAGAGACTTTGCTAACAGTTTATTATCGTTACCAAAAACCGAAACTGAATAATAGCCTGCTTCTTTAAAGGTATATTTTGTTGCATCCCAATTGCGATTTTGCGCCACTTTAAATTCAACCTTGTCTGTTTTTTTTGTGCCTGTATTTTCAATTACAAAAAACAGCGAAGCAAAATTGAATGTTGTTCTTCCGTTGTTGTAAAGAAAAGTTACTTCAGTTCCTTTACTATCAAAAGTCCAGTCTTCGGCAACGCCCTTTGGTTCGCCAGTTTCAGAATATCCTTTGGAGAAATAAAGCTTTTGAGCAGATAGAGAGAAGGAAAAAAGACAAAGCGATGCCAGTGTAAAAAATGCAACTGCTATTTTCGCTTTCTTCATTAGTTTTTTATTTGTTGTGCCCGGAACGAGATTCGAACTCGTACACCTGTAAGGCGCCACCCCCTCAAGATGGTGCGTCTGCCAATTTCGCCACCCGGGCAGCGAAGCGCAAAGGTAAAATATTTTCTTTCGGTAAATAATTATTCAATGTTGC
>CAMBRL010000139.1 GCA_945870105.1 Chitinophaga pinensis | reverse complement strand
TCTTCTGCTCTCCGACCGGACTCATACTCTTTTAACGCCTGTATGATTTGCGTTTCACTGTGTTTGCTTTTTTTCATCGTTTGACTGTTTTTAGTAAATGTATTATTTTTCTACTTTTAAACAGTCCGATTTTTAGGAGGGGTTACAGGAGTATCAACTAAAATTGCTGAATACTTTGAAAGCCTGGGATTTCATACAAAAGTAATTCATGAGAATATCGTATTCATCAATTCTGCTTTTGTTACAGCAAAATGATTAGCCCATTACAATTTTTAATTTTCACTCCAACTTCCTATATAAGTTGAAGAATCAGTTCTGTAGGCGTATAAAGGGAACTTAATAGCAGATACGGCTAATGTAGAGAGAAATACATACGTGCAAAATTCATAATCATCCCAACTTGTAAAAGCAGTTCTAAGCTCTTCCTGTGACGAATAAGAGAAATCATTTAAAACATCTTTTCTTAACGTTATTCCTCCTGAAGAACCAGAACATCCATACGGACCATAGGATCCTGCGCGGTACACTCCATTTTTCTTTCTTTTAGAAAACAACTGAAATTCGAATATCTCCCTGCATCTATCAATAAAAGGTTTATTATCCATAACATTCTGTTCCAATTCATTTAGATTATAATTTTGATCAAACCCTTTGAATTTACCTGAGAATAGCAACATTTCGTTACTCAATTGAACGCAATCAGGATATTTATTAAAAAATAATTTTACTATTTCTATTCTTTGAGGATGTGAAATATCATCTGCATCATGCATAATGACTATATCACCTTTTGCTAATGAGGCACCATAGGATTTTGCCGGTCCGCAATATAGTTTTGTATCTGCTCTCTCAAATCTGATGGGCAAACTGCTTTTATATTTTTCAACTATTTTTTCAAGCAGATCAAAATCTTTTGACAAATCATCAATAATAATTACCTCATCAGGTTTTACAGTTTGCTTCACAAGACTATCTAATGCTTCACCAATATATTGCTGGTGATTATAATGCGGCATCACAATAGAAACAGATGGTTCCTTATTTAGAGATGTATATTTTTTATACCCATACAAATTCATTTTTTTTAGAATTTGTTGTATTTCATAAGATTTAACATGCTTGAATTCATTTAGAATAGATGATATAGGTTTTCGTTCTATAATGTCTATATAAATTCTTATGGCATCCTTTCTTTGTTTTTGAACTCTTCTGTTATCAATCCATCGGAAAAATGGGTGATTAATGTACAAATTCCACCTCCAGATAAAAGCATTATAAAGTCTATTATAAATTTTACTCAGCATAAAAATCATTTTGAATTCAACTCTTAATGTTTTGCCTTATCTCAAACCCCGTAAACACCATCCCCTGAATAAACCCTGTCTTTGAAAAACTATAAGGGTTTCCTTCTTCAATGGTAAAGTTAATTAATTCAGTAAAAAAGTCCTGAACCACGTCATTAATAGTCAGACAAAGTGTAAGACGGTATTGACCGGGGCGTAAGTTGCTTTTTATTAAAAATTGATATTCATCATTATCCGAATTATGGATGAAAGGCTGATTGGTGAGGATATTACTAATGTGATAAATATTATTCCCAAAACGGTCAACAACATTGGCACCGAAAATAACATTATCTTTTCTTGATGATGGGTTTACTGTTTTCAGTAAAACAGAAAACGAAATATCTTCTCCGTATTGAAATGTCGGTGTAGCAAATTTAAGTTCTCTGAAAATCAGTTCGCCTGCATACTTCCCTCTTGGCAAATCAAGCAGGTTAATGGTTTGTCCCTGTAACCGATGTTCTGTATTGTAAAAGTCAACGGCAGCTTCTGCTGTACCGTCAAATACTTTTTTGCCTGCATCCAGAACTATTGCTTTGTTGCAAATTGTTTTAAGCGCCTGCATATTGTGCGAGACAAAGAGAATGGTTCTTCCGCTTTTTACAATGGAAGTCATCTTTTCAATGCACTTCTGCTGAAAGAGGGAATCACCTACAGCAAGCACTTCATCAATTGCTAAAATCTCAGGCTCCAGATGTGCACCAATGGAAAAGGCAAGCCTGAGCTGCATACCACTGGAGTAGAATTTTAATGGGTTATCAATAAACTCCCCTACTCCCGAAAACTCAACTATCTCTTCGAGTTTAGCATCTATTTCTTTCTTCTTCAATCCAAGAATAGAACCGTTCATGTAAATATTTTCTCTTCCTGTTAGTTCAAGATGAAAACCGGTTCCTACTTCCAATAAACTGGTTACTTTTCCTTTGCCTGTTATCCTTCCGCTAGTGGGTGACGTAATGCGTGAGATAATTTTCAGTAAAGTAGTTTTACCTGCACCATTTCTGCCAATAATACCAAGCGTATCGCCCTCCTTTACTTCAAAGCTGACATCATTTAATGCCCAGAACTCGCGCTCATTACTTTTTCCTCCTCTGAAAAAGTTGGCCATTGAACCGCTCAATGTCTGGTAAGCAGGATTAATTCCGCTGAGCGAATATTTTTTAGAAACACTATTTACTTCCAGAATGGTTTTCATCTCGCTTATGCTAAATCTGAAATCAGTGTTTCGTTCCTTTTAAAAATCAGCATTCCCAGAATGAAAATAAAAACTGCCATACCACCGCTAATTGCAATTATCGTCCAGTCGACAGGATTGTGTGTAATTGCTGCACGTGCAAGACTTATTGCACCTGCCATCGGATTTAAGGAAAGCACATAATACAATGTCTTGTTAGAAATAGCTGAAATGGGATAAATAACCGGAGTGATGAAAAGCAAAAGCTGAATAAGAAAAGGCATTACAATTCTAAAGTCGCGGAAACGGATACTCATGGCACCGATTATTACTCCTGTTCCAACGGTTGTGATTAGTGCAATTAAAACTGCAAACGGAAAAAATGCAATGAAGCGGAAGAAGTCAGGCAATACTCTGAACCAGATAAGCAAACCACCAAAGAGAATGAAGGAAACCAGAAAATCAAAAAGAGAAACAATAACAGCTGCAAGCGGAAGGATAATACGAGGGAAATAATTTTTCTTAATAATCACCGCATTTGTCAGCATGCTGTTGCTTGAATTGATGGTGCCGCTTGAAAAAATATTCCAGATGATTAGACCTGTAAAAGCAAAAACCGAATAAGGCAAAGTCTCTGAAGGGAAATGCAACATCTGTCCGAAAAAAATGTTCAACACCAACATCATCAGAAAAGGCTGGATAAAAGCCCAGGCAACTCCCAGAAAGGTCTGCTTGTACTTTACCTTAATATCACGCCATGCAAAAAAGTAAAGCAACTCACGAAACTCCCAAATCTCTTTCAGATTAAGCGGTGTTCTGCTGTTCGCGTCAATTACAAATGTGTTATCCTTACTGTTCACTTACTTCAAAAATAGCGTAACGCTTGTTACGGTAAACTTCGCTGCCTTTATTAAAACCAAAATCCTCTTTTGCAATGATATGAGTAATACCGCAATTTCTGACCAATGAATCCAACAAAACAGTATCGCTTGCAGCAAAAAAACGATTGGCAATTTTTATCCGCTTATCCCATTCAGGCAATGCATTACTGTGATAAATAGTGCTGTCAACAAACACAGGAATACCTGTTGCCAACCTGAAATCTGTCAGTTCTGGTGGAATAAGATATTGCTTATCCTCCGAAAGGTTTTTGCTGACAAAAGCCATTAATTGCTTCTCACTTTCTGTATCGTTTTTATGAAGCAGAATTCCTGACAAGCCAAGACAAACAATAAGAAACAGTGCAGCTAAAGGAGTAATACATATAAAATTCAGGTTAGGCAAATACTTCTCTAAAAGAAACAAAAAGCCAAGCGTTGAAATAAAAACAATAAGAGTTAGAATTCTCCATTTCAAGATAAAATCACTTGAGTTGTTTCCGAAAATGCGAAAGCATAAAGCTGAGAGTATTGCTGCAAGAACAATGGAAATAATCAGGTTACTCAGTTTAATATTTGAGATTGATGAAAGGCGTGCAACAGCAATTGCAACCACAACCGGAACAAGTATAACCGATATTCTCCACGGAGTTAAATTCAACAGAAAAATGCTTCCTGAGGCATACGTGATCAATGTAAGTACAACAAGTACCAATAAGCCAATTGACATCGGAAAAAACAAAGTGGTTTTTCTCGAAAACCAAAGAGCAAAACCAATTAAGGTAATTTGCAGAAATGCTTCCGCATTCATCCACACTTTATAATCAAAGTGAATATGCCCTTTGATATTATTACGGATGTATTCAACCGTTTCTGGTGATGATGTTCCGAAATTCTTAAAAACATAAAACAAATAAGGAAGCACAATCACGAGCGAAATTACACCGCCAATAATTGCTGTTTTGTAATTCTTTTCTTTCAATAAAAATAAAAGGTAAACACTAATGAATACTGCACTAACGAGCAAATAATTTGCATGAAAACATGCTGCAATTGCTGCCGAAACAAATGCAAGCAGAAACCTTCTTTTTGCAAACAACGCAACCGACAACAAAATAAAAACTCCAAAAACAGAAGGCTGAAAATAGCCTCTCAGAATTCCCTGTTCTGCAAACCCGGAGTCCCACGCCCAGCGTAAATCAAGGTTGAAGAAACGGGAAAAGAAGAAGCCCCAGATGAATGTAGAATTAGCAAAAAGGAAAAGTGTTGTAAACAACAGTTTATTCAACTTTAGCGAAAGCTGTTTGCTTACTTCTTCTGCAATTTCAAAAACAGCAATAACATAAACCAGATTAAGCAACCAATACCAAAACAAGAAACTATTGGAACCAAAGAAGCTGTATGAATACTGCACCACCCACGAAAACAAAGGAAAAGGGTCGGCCTGCGTGGCAAGAAAATCGTTTTCAAGAAAACCAAAACCGGTGTTCTTTATTCCCCAGAAGAAATAGATGCACTGGTTGCCAGTTGGGAAATACAGGTCAAGCGGATAAACCAATACCAACAAGACCGAAACAAGAATGTAGAAAAGAGTTTTTTGTATCAACCGGTTCTTCATCCGGTTATTAGGCTATAGTTGCTTTTTGAAACTTGCTAACGGTTTGAGGATCGCTGTAAACCATGGTTATCCCTTGCTCTAAATCAATCTTATGTTTCCAACCGAAGGAGTGAAGTTTACTTACGTCCATCAGCTTGCGGGATGTGCCATCGGGTTTTGTTGCGTTAAATTTCAACTCACCGGAAAATCCAACTATCTTTTTCACCAACAGGGCAAGGTCTTTAATAGAAAGGTCGGTGCCTGTACCGATGTTTACCAGACCTTCTTCATTGTAATTCTGCATCAGGTAATAGCAGGCATCAGCCAGATCATCCACATGCAAAAATTCACGCAAAGGCGTTCCGCTTCCCCATACCTCCACTTCACTTTGTCCTGCAACTTTTGCTTCATGAAATTTGCGGATGAGTGCCGGAAGCACATGTGACTTTTCTAAATCGTAATTATCGTTAGGACCATAGAGATTGGTAGGCATTACTGAAATGAAATTGCAACCGTATTGCCTGCGGTATGAGTCACACAGTTTTATTCCTGCAATTTTTGCAATGGCATAAGGCTCGTTGGTTTGTTCCAAAACTCCTGTAAGTAAATAATCTTCTTTCAGCGGTTGTGGCGCCAGCTTCGGATAGATGCACGAAGAGCCCAGAAACATCAGCTTCTCCACTTTATTCAAGTAGGCTGCATGAATGACATTGCATTCAATCATCAGATTCTCGTAAATAAAATCAGCACGATAAACATTGTTGGCCTGTATGCCGCCAACTTTGGCAGCAGCAAGGAAAACATAGTCCGGTTTTTCTGCAGCAAAAAAATCATTTACGGCTTGCTGATTGCGCAGGTCTAATTCATCCGATGTGCGAAATACAAAGTTTGAAAAACCTTCTGCTTTCAGCTTTCTGTGAATGGCAGAGCCTACCATTCCGCGATGGCCTGCTATGTATATTTTTCCTTCTTTTCTCAATTTTTATTTCTCGCAAAGGCGCAAAGAGCGCAAAGTTTAATTCAACTGATTTCCGCCAATTCTATTCGTAATAATTTTTCACTTTGTAACCGCTGTCCGAAAGGCTTTTTTCCTTGCGCATTACTTCCAAATCCGACTCCATCATATCATTAATCAATGAGTGTAAATCGTGTTTGGGTTTCCAGCCGAGTTTTGTATTTGCCTTGGTTGGGTTACCAATTAATAATTCCACTTCCGAAGGACGGAAATATTTTTCATCCACCGCCAACACCTCTGTTCCCGGCTTCACATAATAATCGGGATTAGAAGATGAAACAACTGTAGCTGTTTCTTTTACTCCTTCGCCTTTATATTCAATTTCAATGCCCACATGGCGGAACGCCAATGTTATAAAATCGCGAACCATAGTAGTTACTCCCGTTGCAATAACAAAGTCTTCGGCAACATCCTGCTGCATCATCAGCCACATGGCTTCTACATAATCTTTGGCATGGCCCCAATCGCGTTTGGCATCCAGGTTTCCGATATAGAGTTTTTCCTGCAAGCCCATTGCAATACGCGATACCGCACGGGTAATTTTACGCGATACAAATGTTTCGCCTCTTATAGGACTTTCGTGATTGAACAAAATGCCGTTGGCGGCAAACATACCATAGGCTTCGCGGTAATTTACCGTTATCCAGTAGCCGTATAATTTTGCAACACCGTAAGGCGAGCGTGGGTAAAAAGGAGTTGTTTCGCTTTGCGGAACTTCCTGCACCAAACCATACAATTCAGAAGTGGATGCCTGATAAATGCGTGTTGTTTTCTCCAGTCCCAATAAGCGAACAGCCTCCAGCACACGCAACGCACCCAGTCCATCCACATCGGCAGTGTATTCAGGTGATTCAAAGCTCACCTTCACGTGCGACATGGCGCCCAGATTATAAATCTCATCCGGCTTTACTTCTTGAATGATGCGGATGATATTACTTGAATCACTCAAATCTCCATAGTGCAGTTTAAAGCGCGCGCCTTTCTGGTGCGGATCTTCGTAAATATGGTCAATGCGGTCGGTATTGAAGAGCGAACTGCGTCTTTTTATTCCATGAACTTCGTAGCCTTTATTCAATAAAAATTCGGAGAGATAGGCCCCGTCCTGTCCTGTTACCCCTGTTATCAGTGCTTTCTTCATCTGCTGTTTTTATAAGGTGGCAAATTTAGGGTAATATTGTGATTTAAGAAATAGCTCAGAATAGAACGCAGATGAAGCGGATTAACACTGATAAAATGACACTGATATTTTCCACCAACAATAAGCACAAATTGCAGGAAGTGCAGAAGTTGCTTCCCGCCAGCATTAACCTGGTAACGCTTGCCGATGCAGGCATTCACGAAGATATTCCCGAAACGGCTGATACGCTGGAAGGCAATGCCTCTATTAAATCGCGCTTTGTGTTTGAGCTAACCGACCTTAACTGCTTTGCCGATGATACGGGCTTAGAAGTGGAGGCTCTGAATGGCGCTCCCGGGGTGTATTCTGCCCGCTATGCCGGTGAAAAATGTTCGTTTGCTGATAACGTAAATAAGCTCTTGCACGAAATGCGGGATAAGGACAACCGCGCAGCAAAGTTCCGCACGGTTATCTCGCTTATACTGGATGAGAAGGAATATTTTTTTGAGGGCGTTGTAGATGGTGAAATAACACGGGAAGTGCATGGCACAGACGGGTTCGGTTACGACCCAGTTTTTAAACCTACCGGCTTTGAAAAGACCTTTGCAGAAATGACTCTGGAAGAGAAAAACAAAATTTCGCACCGGGCAAGGGCGGTGGAGAAATTGGTGGAGTTTCTAAAATCACGCTAATTTACCGCGCCAAAAAATCATCATAAAAAACCTGCTGAAAGGCTTTTAACTGTTCCGTCAGTTTTGCTATTTCTTCGGGTGTTTTTCCTTTATAGTCAAGCGGGTCGTCCAGTTCGCGATGGAGACTTACATAGCAGCTGTCGGTAACCATGCCAGCACCGTAGTAATAACAGTAATATGCAAAGTGCGGAACGGTGGGGTTAAACATATCTTTTCCCCAGGTGTAATGTTCAGCATTTAAACCTAATTGCTTTAAAAGTGTGGGCGTAATATCCAAGTGCGAAAAGGCATATTTTATTTCCTTCTTTTTCCATTCGGGTTTTAGTGCGTTGCCGAAAAAAGCCATAGGGATGCGGTGGTATTCTTTATTCACCAGATCAAAGTTTTTACGGCTTGCATGGCTGTGGTCTGCCACCAGAACAAACAAGGTGTTATCATACCAAGGTTCATTTTTCACCTTGTTAAAAAACATGCGTAGTGCATCATCCGTATAGCTTACCGATTGTTCGTAATCACTGGCTCCCTGCGTATTTTCCGGATGCGGAAAATCATAAGGCGCATGCGAGCTCAACGTATACCAGCAAGCAAAAAAAGGTGATGGTGATTGATTCAATATGGCCGCAATTTCTGGAACCATAGGCTGGTCGTGAATGCCCAGCGAGCCGCGCAGCAAAGCTTTATCAAAATCAATTTCCTGCTTCACCGCATCAAAATCTTTGTCATAAACATAAGCCTTGAAATTGCCGAAGTTCAGGTCTCCTGCATAAACAAAAGTATTGTAGTAGCCTGCCTTTTTAATATCATCGGTAATGCAAGGCAGCGATGGGATTTTTTTAGGCTGATTGATAACCGAGATTTTAAACGAAGAAGGATAAGAACTGAGAATAGCAGGAAAGCCCTGATCAGAAACATATCCCGCAGGAAAAAAATTAGTAAACTTTATACCTTCATTGGCAAGACTATCAAAGAACGGAGTAAAATCATCACCGCCAAAAGCAGCAGAAAGATTTGCACTCCAGCTTTCGAGCACAATCATAACAATGTTTGGCCGTAGTGTGGTGAGTATTATTTCAGTGGTATCGCGGGGAATGGAATACATATCTTTGAGAATAGCCCTTGCTTTATCACCATCCATATGGCGATGCGGATTTGAATTCATGTTATGATTGTATTCAATAATATCTTTTGTAAGGTAGCGGACTGAGTTGACTGCTGCATCATTCAGCGGCTGATGTTTAGAATAAATAGCATCGCTCTCAGAAAGGGGAAAGCGCTGAAAACCACCTCGCACAAAAACAAAAAGCATAGCTGCTAAAGGAAGATAAAGCAGGGTACTCGCCAACTTTTTAGTTATTCCGGGTGTGTTAGTTGCAATAAGAAAAGGTTTAACAACTTTCCGATACGCTTTTATATAGAGAAACGTAAACAATACCATTGGAATAAGAAAAAGCAATACCAATCCCCATGGAGTATATTTAATCACTTCTTCAGGGTTCAGCAGGTGCAGTAAAGCTTGTATATTAACCTTCGTGTGCCATTCCTGATACAGGCTTATTTCGCCAAAGCTCACAAGGTTGTTTGCTACAATAAGGAAATAACTGATTGCATGGCTCAGTTTAACCCAGAACGTAGCTTGTGTA
>CAMBRL010000138.1 GCA_945870105.1 Chitinophaga pinensis | reverse complement strand
GTTTCCGGCTTTCTTAAACTACAGTAAGAGCAAAACAAGGTAAATTCCTGCAAAAGGACACTATTTACCTCAAAAAGTACTCCTTTTTGAGGTGCGGAGGCTCCTTTTTCTAGTGCGGACAACCCTTTTTCAGGTAAAAACACTCCTTTTTCAGGTGCGGAGGCTCCTTTTTGTAGTGCGGACAACCCTTTTTCAGGTAAAAACACTCCTTTCTGAGGTGCGGACGCTCCTTTTTGTAGTGCGGAGAGAACTTTTTGAGGTGCGGACGAGGCTTTTTTAAGTGAGAATTAAACTTTTTATTGAAAAGGGCGGAAATTTCAATTATTAGTATTTGAGCAATAGGTTTCTGCCTATTTAATGTTTGTTTAGATTTTACGGTTGCTGATAAACCGCTCTAAAAATCAGGAGCAGTCTATTTGTGGCTTTCAGGTTCATAATATCCTACTTTTGCGCCCTTCTAAATTATTCCTCTTACCATGTTCCGCTACCACCTCGTACTCCTCTCCTTCTTCATTTGCTCCGTTTCCTTCGCCCAGAAAAAAACAGATTACACGCCAAGTGATGTTTCTACCGTTTCTCCTGCGCCTTACGATTACAAATCGCAGAAACAATTTAAACATTACACCTATTCTTCGTTTTACCTTACTATGCGCGATGGCAATAAAATTGCCGTTGAGGTTTACATGCCTAAAGGATTAAAAGAAGGCGAAAAAATTCCGACCATCATGCACCAAACACGCTACTGGCGTTCGTTTCAGTTGCGCTGGCCTTACAAGTGGCTTACTAAAATAAATATGGTGGAACCGCTTTATACCTTTATGATGCAGTTTGTGCGCAACGGATATGCAGTGGTAAATGTGGATACCCGCGGCTCGGGTGCCAGCTTCGGAAGCATACCGCACCCCTGGACAAAAGATGAAGTACAGGACGGCTACGAAATTGCCGACTGGATTATAAAACAAGATTGGAGTAACGGCAAAATAGGTGCTTCGGGCGCATCATACAGCGGAACAACTTCTGAGTTTTTGCTTACCACCAAACATCCGAATGTAAAAGCGGTGGTGAATTTATTTTCGCTCTTTGATGTGTATACCGACAATGCGTTTCCCGGAGGAGTTCACAACCGCTGGTTCACTTCGGTGTGGGGTTATGCCAACAGTAAGTTGGATAAAAACGAATTGCCCACAAAAAATAAAAAAGTATTGGCGGCCGTAAAAGGTGTTAGTCCCGTGCAGGGCAAAGAAGGAAAAAAATTATTTCCTCAGGCTATTGCCAGTCATGCAGGAAATCTGAATGTAAACGATGGAGCAATGACCATTTCGTTTCGTGATGATGTGGCAAAAGTGGGCGGTGTGCAGTCAGACGATTTTAGTCCGCATACCTTTATGCAACAGGAAAATGAATCAGGCGCACCTGTTTACAGCTATAGCGGCTGGAGCGATGGCGCTTATCAGCACGCTGCCGTTAAGCGTTTTCTAAATCTTACCAATCCTCACAACAAGTTGCTGTTGGGCCCTTGGGAGCATGGCGGGAATTATAACACCAGTTCTGCCAATCCCGGAGCATCGGGCTTTGACCACTTGGGCGAGATTATTAAATTCTTTGATTTTCATTTGAAAGGAATTCAAAACGGAATTGATAAAGAACCCCGCATCCACTATTTTACCATGGGCGAAGAAAAATGGAAGAGCTCGGATATATGGCCACCGCGTGCGGAAACCACCACTTTGTTTCTGGGCGGGAACAAAATGCTGACCAGAAGAACAGACCTGAGAACTAAATCAATAAACAGCATCCGCGAATATGAATACGAAACCTATCAGGTAGATACTACCGTTGGCACAGGCCCCGATTCGCGTTGGCGTTCCGTTGCCGGTCAGTTGAAAACACCAAAAGTTTATCCCGATCGCACCAAGCGCGACAGCGCTTTGTTAGTTTACAACACCATTGAACTCAGCAGCGATGTGGAAGTAAGCGGACATGCCATCATTGATTTATTTGTAAGCTCAAATGAAACCGATGGTTGCTTTTTTGTTTACCTTGAAGACGTAGATGAAAACGGAAATGTACACTATGTTACAGAGGGATTATTTCGTGCTGTTCACCGCAAAATTAGCACCGAACCCCAGCCTTACAAAGATGTTGTTCCCTACCACACCTTTCTTAAAAAAGATGCCCAGCCTTTAGTTCCAAATGAAGTTGCTGAATTGAAGTTTGATTTGTTGCCTGTCTCTTATTTATTTAAGAAAGGACATAAAATCCGTATCGCTATTTCTGGTGCCGATGCCGACCATTTCCGTCCTATGACCAACAGTCAGCCCTTGATTAAAGTGTGGCATACGGAACAGTATCCTTCTAAGATTGAGTTGCCGGTAGTAGAGAGCAGATAATCGGCTTGTCACTTCGAGCGTAGTCGAGAAGTAATAATTACGGCTTCTCGACTACGCTCGAAGTGACAGCAGTTACTAGGTAAAAACTACTTCACAATAAAATAAGCAGCAGCCAACCATACCAATCCTTTCAGCAGGAAGAACAAAAAACCAACGAAACCAATTCGTTTCAGCCACATTTTAAGACGTGCTCCTTTTTTATTTTTCTCTTCCTCATCCAATATCATGGAGCAAATTTATTGCTTTCCATGGTTTCAACAGCATTTTTAACTTCCTGATTCTTGCAGTTTTCCACCGCTGTTTTCTGCCCGATTACCGACTTAATTATATTTTGATAAATTCGCCCCGTTCAATAACATATTTAATCTATAAATATCCATATGAAGCGTCACTACTCACTCATTTTTTCGGCAGCATTTTTATTTATTTGCCAACTTACTTTTGCACAGGGAACAGGAACTCTGAAAGGAGTAATTACCGACACCAAAACCGGTGAAACATTAATTGGTGCAAGCGTTACTCTTGAAAACGATAAAGCCAAAGGATCAGCAGCAGATTTTAACGGAAACTATTCACTCACCCTTCCGGCAGGACAACACAAAATTGCTATTTCATTTACCGGCTACAACACCAAAACAAAAGAAGTAACCATTACAGCAGGACAAACCACAACCGAAAACTTTGATTTAACTGTAACAGCAAAAGAGCTGGGAGCAGTAGTAGTATCAGCAGGAAAATTTGAACAGAAAGTTGAAGACCTTACCGTATCAGTGGAAATTATAAGCGCAGACCTGGTTGCCAACAAAGGAACCACCAGCGTTGAGACCGCAATTAACCAAACACCCGGAGTGCAGATTATTGACAGCGAGCCGCAAATTCGCGGTGGCAGTGGTTATAGTTTTGGAGCTGGTAGCCGTGTAGCTGTTTTGGTTGACGACCTTCCTATGATGAGTGGTGATGCCGGCCGACCAAGTTGGGGCTTTATTCCTGTAGAAAATCTGGAGCAGATTGAGGTAATAAAAGGAGCATCATCCGTTCTTTATGGTTCTGCAGCACTTAGCGGAATGATTAATATCAGAACAGCTTATCCAAAAGATACACCGCAAACTAAAATTACTTTATTGTTTGGAATGTATGACACACCAAAACGTAAAGAAACCAAATGGTGGGAAGGGATGAACCCATTGATGGCAAACCTGAATTTCTTCCACTCACGTAAAATCGGAAACTTTGATTTAGTTATCGGTGGAAATTTGCTTGCAGATGACGGACATGTTGGTCCATCTAGAACAGACACCCTTTTGCCGGGGAATTCATGGGGTACCCAGACAGCTGTTTACCCTAAATCAACAGCCTTCAGCAATGTAGGAAAAGAACAAGGGTTATATAACAAACGCTTTAGGATAAATACACAATTACGTTGGCGCTCAAAAAAACATGTTGGGCTGGCTTACGGTGTTAACGTAAACTTCTCAAAAGGAATTTCTAAAGGCGCACTGCTTTGGGAAAGCTACACTACCGGAATTTATCGCCCTTTCCCGGGTTCCGATACCAAAACCGACCAGATTACATACAACATTGATCCTTATATTACCTACTACGGCCGCATCAATGGAAACCGCAACACGCTGCGCACCCGTATGTTTCACCAAAACAACGCAAACACCAATAATCAGGCAAATAAAAGCACCTTATATTATGGTGAATATCAATTTCAGCGCAAGGTTAAAAGCATGAACGACCTTTTGTTTACAACCGGTTTAATGGGCACCTACAGTTCAGGACAGGCGCAATTGTATGCAGGAATTGACAGCACAGGAAAAAACTCTTATGTAAACGCTGCTGCTTATTTGCAGATTGATAAAAAATTCTGGAAAAAACTGAACCTTGTTATTGGTGGCCGTTATGAATTTTTTCAGGTAAATCAAAGTAAAAAACAAGGAGTACCTGTATTCCGTATGGGTTTAAGTATGCCTGTAGCTCAAGCAACATTTATAAGAGCATCATTTGGTCAGGGCTTCCGTTTCCCAACTATTGCTGAGCGTTTTATACGCACCAACGTTGGCGGCATCAACATTTTCCCGAATGCTAACATAGAACCGGAAAAAGCATGGAATGCCGAGATTGGAATTAAGCAGGGAATTAAAATCGGCAAGTTCTATGGCTATTTAGACATTGCAGGTTTCTGGCAGCAATACTACAACACGGTTGAATTTACATTCAGTAAATGGGATAATACCCCTGGCGCACCAGGGACACCTGCATTTGCTAATAACTTTGGATTTAAATCAGTAAACACCGGAAACACACGTGTTGTGGGAGTTGATGTCTCTGTATTGGGACAAGGCAAATTTACCGAACATTTTGGAGTTAATATTCTTGCAGGATATACTTACACTTTGCCACAAACTTTAAATCCTGATAAACTTTACAATGCACAATCACCCGACCCGGCCTACCCCCAAGTTGCCTATAATACCAGCAGTTTAGACACAACCAACAATATTTTAAAATACCGTTTCCAGCATTTGGTAAAATTGGATGTTGAGTTTAATGTGTACGGTGTTCAGTTAGGTATCAGCTACCGCTACAACAGCTTTATGCAAAATGCTGATAAAGTCTTTTATGACCTTGATGCCAATGTTTTGCCTGGCGGTTTAAAAGGAGTTGGGCTTATTGAAGCCCGTGGCGACAATGTTAACCGCGATTATACAAAACCAGCAAGCTGGTCAATAAATGATGCTGCAAAAAAACCAGGAATTTCAATTGTGGATTTGCGTGTTGCTTATTCTATTAAAAAGAGACACAAGCTTGCTGTGATTGTAAACAACCTTTTCAATGTAGAATATGCACTCCGCCCTTTAAACATCAACCCGATGAGAATGTATAATTTACAATACACACTTGCTTTCTAATAACAACTAAAAATATAAAATGGCTACTAAAACAGCACCAATACCAAAACTTACAGAACAAAGAGAACACAGTTTCTTCAATGATGTTTTACAATATTTTGATCGTGCATCGGGTTATCTGAATCATCCGGCAGGTGTGTTAGAACAGATAAAATATTGCAACAGCGTTTATCGTATGCGATTCCCGGTAAAAGTTGATGGTAAAATAGAAGTAATAGAAGCTTATCGCGCAGAACACAGTCATCACAAACTACCTACCAAAGGCGGTATTCGTTACAGCATTCACGTAAATCAGGATGAAGTAATGGCATTGGCTGCTTTGATGACTTACAAATGCGCCATTGTTGATGTACCTTTCGGAGGTGCAAAAGGTGGAATAAAAGTAAGTCCTCGCAAAAGCACTCCCGAATTTATGGAAGCAGTTACAAGACGTTATACTGCCGAATTAATCAAGAAGAATTTTATAGGTCCCGGCATTGATGTTCCTGCTCCCGACTATGGTTCAGGCGCTCGTGAAATGGCTTGGATTGCCGATACTTATTCTGCATTCTTTCCTACCGAATTAAATGCCATTGCCTGTGTTACGGGAAAACCATTAAGTCATGGCGGTATTCAGGGAAGAACGGAAGCAACCGGACTTGGTGTTTATTATGGCTTGAAGGAGGCGTTCAGCAAAAAAGAAGATGTAAAACAATGGGGCTTAACAACCGGGCTGGAAGGAAAAACTGTTGCCGTTCAGGGCTTGGGAAATGTTGGTTACTACGCAGCAAAGTTTATGCATGAAGCAGGCGCAAAAGTTGTTGCCATTGCAGAATGGGATGCTACTGTTTACAGCGCAAAAGGAATTGACCCCGACAAAATTTTAAAATTTAAAACTGAAACCGGAGGAATAAAAAATTTCCCGGGAGCAAAAACCATTCAGCCCAATACCGCGGCACTTGAAATTGAATGCGACATACTTATTCCTGCCGCACTTGAGAACCAAATCCACTCAGGCAACGCAAAAAATATTAAAGCAAAAGTTATTGCAGAAGCTGCAAACGGACCTATTACTCCCGAAGCTGAAAAAATTCTTCTGAAAAAAGGTGTTTACATTATTCCTGATATTTTCCTGAACGCAGGCGGTGTAACTGTTTCTTACTTTGAGTGGCTGAAAAACCTTTCACACGTGCGTTTCGGACGTATGGAAAAACGCTACGAGGCAAAAATGAATCACAACATTTTGGATACTATTGAACAGGCAACCGGTTCGCGCATTACCCGTGTTCAGAAAGATTTGATTGAGCGCGGAGCTGATGAAAGAGACTTGGTGTATTCAGGTTTGGAGGAAACCATGATCAACGCTTATAACTCTATTCGTGATCGTTACAAAACCACTAAAGGAATGCCTGATTTGCGCACAGCTGCTTTTGCAACTGCAATTGACAAAGTGGCTATTTCCTATCAGAATTTGGGTATTTTTCCATAAGCTTTTTTGTTTGACACAATACAACCCCGCCAGGCAAATGTTTGGCGGGGTTGTTTGTTTTAAACCTATTTTTACTGCGCAATTACATCTATGAAAATAGCACTCGCACAACTCAATTACCACATCGGTAATTTTGAAAGCAATACCGAAAAAATAATCTCCGCTATTGATAAAGCAAAAGCCGAAGGTGCAGAGTTAGTAGTGTTTGCTGAGCTTTCGGTTTGCGGTTATCCACCACGCGATTTTCTTGAATTCAAAAGTTTTATTGAAGAATGTGGTAAAAGCATCACAGAAATTGCGGCTGCCTGCAAAGGCATTGCAGCCATTGTTGGCGCGCCATCTTCCAATCCAAATATCCACGGGAAAAATCTTTTCAACTCAGCTTATTTTCTCGCTGAAGGAAAAGTAGAAAAAATAATTTCCAAAGCCCTTTTGCCTACTTATGATGTGTTTGATGAATACCGATATTTCGAACCATCTCGCAAGTTTGAAGTAGTTGAATATAAAGGCGAACGCATTGCTTTAACCATTTGCGAAGACATCTGGGATATTGAGCAAGATCCGATGTATGTGGTAAATCCAATGGATGAACTGGCAAAGCAAAAGCCAACGCTGATGGTGAATATTGCTGCCTCACCTTTTGATTACAATCATGCAGATGAACGCAGAAAAGTGATGCGTTACAACGCTGAAAAATATAAACTGCCTTTGTTTTATGTGAACCATGTTGGCGCACAAACCGAACTTATTTTTGATGGCGGCAGTATGGTTGCCGATAACAGCGGGAAGATTGTTGAAGAACTCAATTACTTCAAAGATGATTTCAGAATTTTTGACACCGGAAAATTAAATTTTGAAAAAAAACTACATAAAACGGACTCTAAAATTGAACGCATTCACGATGCACTTGTGCTTGGTATTCGCGACTACTTCGGAAAAATGGGCTTCAGTAAAGCTATTCTCGGATTAAGCGGTGGTATTGATTCTGCGGTGGTATTGGCGCTTGCTTCACGTGCATTAGGAAAAGAAAATGTGAGTGTTCTTTTATTGCCTTCACAATTCTCGTCCGACCATTCAATTTCCGATTCAGAAGAAATGTGCAAACGGTTGGGAACAAAGTATCACATCATCGGCATTAAAGAAATTTTTTCTGTGATTGACAACAAACTGAAACCGATTTTTGCAGGAATGCCTTTTAATGTTGCCGAAGAAAATATTCAGGCGCGCATCCGCGGTATTCTGCTGATGGCAATGACCAATAAATTTGGAAGTATTTTGCTGAATACAACTAATAAAAGCGAAGCTGCCGTAGGTTACGGAACGCTTTACGGAGATATGAATGGAGGACTTTCTATATTAGGTGATGTGTATAAAACCCAGGTGTATGAGTTGGCAAACCACATAAACAATTTGGACAATTGCATTCCCGAGAATATAATAACCAAAGCACCTTCAGCTGAGTTGCGCGAGAATCAGAAAGATTCCGACTCGCTTCCCGAATATTCTATTCTTGACGAAATACTTTTTGACTACATCGAAAAACGCCTTGGTCCAAAAGAGTTGATTGCAAAAGGCTATGACGAAAAACTAGTGATGCGTATTTTGAAAATGGTAAATACAAGCGAATATAAACGCCATCAACTTCCACCTGTTTTGCGTGTTTCTCCTAAAGCTTTTGGAGTAGGACGCAGAATGCCGATTGTAGGGAAATATCTTTCTTAAAAAATCAGACCAGAACTGCTTCGCGATTTAGCGCAACTTTATAAGCTTGCAATACACGATTGCGCGCAAACACATGTTCAACTATTGGCTGCGGATAGTTTGAACTGCCGAATTCAGGAACCCATTTTTTGATGTAAGCAAAATCAGGATCAAATTTCTTTTGTTGTTCTGTTGGATTAAAAACACGGAAATACGGAGCAGCATCACAACCGCAACCTGCAGCCCACTGCCAGTTTCCGTTATTAGAAGCCAATTCAAAATCTAATAACTTTTCGGCAAAATATGCTTCGCCCCAACGCCAGTCAATTAGCAAATGTTTGGTTAAAAAACTTGCAACTACCATACGCAAACGATTGTGCATTAAACCTGTTGCATTAAGTTCGCGCATTCCTGCATCAACCATCGGGTAACCGGTTTTGCCTTCACACCATGCCTGAAAATGTTCTTCGTTATTACTCCATTCTATTCCATCATAATCTTTTTTGAACGCATTATTTACAAGCCGAGGAAAGTGCCACAAAATCATTTGGAAAAATTCGCGCCAGATCAATTCATTCAAAAATTGTTCGTTGTTATTTTTCGCCAGAGCAACCATCTCGCGAACACTTACCGTCCCGAAACGAAGATGAACACTGATGTTTGATGTTCCGGCAACAGAGGGCGTGTTTCGTGTATCATGATAATTTTTCAGCAACTCTTCATTCAATCTTGCAGGCGGAACTTCAATTCCTGATTGCTCAAAGGTGAGTTCTTCCAACGAAGGTTTATGAAAAGGTGGAATTTTCACCAAATTATTTAGCAGCTTTTCAGAAGGGTAATCTCCTGCGGATAAATTTGCATACGCTGCTTTCCAACGAACCGAATAAGGTGTAAAAACAGTGTAGGGCTTTCCATCAGGCTTCATTACCTCATCTTTTTCAAAAATCACATGGTCCTTAAATGTGTGGAAAGCAACACCATTTTCTGAAAGCAACTGTGAG
>CAMBRL010000137.1 GCA_945870105.1 Chitinophaga pinensis | reverse complement strand
GTAAGAAAATTAGACGTGTCGGAAGACCTGTATGTAGAAGCAGTGCGCCAAACAAAAGAACACCTGATGACTTATTTTGGAAGACTGAATGTGAAATTGGGCGACATCCAGCGCCACGTGCGCGGCACTGCCGATTATCCATTGAGTGGTTTTCCTGATGCGCTATCAGCCAACTACAGCCAACCGATTGAAGATGGAAAATTTAAACCGTATGTAGCCGATTCATACGTACAGTTTGTGCAGTATAAAAAAGATGGCAGCATGGTGTTAGAAACACTGCATCCCTTTGGTGCCAGTTCAAAACCCGACAGCAAGCATTATACCGACCAGATGGAAATCTATGCCAATCAGCAAACAAAAACTATGACGCTGAACCGCGAAGAGATTTTTAAGAACGCGGAGAAGGTTTATCACCCGAAGTAGCACACTGTCGTCATGCTGAACTTGTTTCAGCATCTCTTAATAAGACCCTGAAACAAGTTCAGGGTGACGTTTCACTACTGCAGCTCCTGCAAATATTTCAGCACATTCCCCTCTACCCTTTCCAGCACATTTTCCTGTGAAGGCCTTTCAAATTTATTTCCGGTGAGGTATTCGTATAACTCAATGTAGCGTTCAGAAATAGCGTTTACCCATTCATCACTCATATCAGGAACAACCTGTCCTTCCTTGCCCTGAAAGCCGTTTTCAATCAGCCACTCGCGTACAAACTCTTTGCTGAGTTGTTTCTGCTTTTCGCCTTTTGCTTGCCTTTCTGCATAACCATCTGCATAGAAGTAGCGCGATGAATCAGGAGTGTGGATTTCATCAATCAGGATGATTTCACCGTCAGCTTTACCAAACTCGTATTTGGTGTCCACTAAGATTAATCCTTTTACTGCTGCCATTTCTGTTCCGCGTTCAAATAATATGCGTGTGTATTTTTCCATCAGCAGGTAATCTTCTTCGGGCACTATACCTTTTGACAAAATATCTTCACGCGAAATATCTTCATCGTGTCCTTCTTCGGCTTTGGTGGCAGGAGTAATAATTGGTTCCGGAAATTTATCGTTCTCCTTCATTCCGTCAGGCATGGCAACACCGCAGATAATGCGTTTGCCCGCACTGTATTCGCGCCACGAATGTCCGCTCAGGTAGCCGCGGATAACCATCTCCACACGAACGGGAGCGCAGAGCTTACCAACTGTAACCACAGGGTCGGGCGAAGCCAGCACCCAATTAGGAACAAGGTGTTTGGTAGCGTGCATAAAGTGCTGCGCAATCTGGTTCAACACTTGTCCTTTATAAGGAATGGGGCGTGGCAGTATCACATCAAAAGCCGAGATGCGATCACTGGCAACCATAACTAATAATTTGTTATCAATGGTGTAAACATCGCGCACTTTGCCGTGGTAAACTGCGGTTTGATTGGGGAAGGTGAAATTGGTGGAGGTGATGGGCATGGTTTATTTGTGATTTAGTGATTTGGTGAATTTGTGATTTAGTGATTTTGTGAATTTGTGCCGATTGCCTTCAATCGTTAATTCACCAAATCACTAATTCGCTTAATCCGTTTTCTTATCATACGCTTTTACAATTTTCTGCACTAAGTTATGGCGCACAATGTCGCGCTCGTCAAGCATTACGAAGTCAATTCCTTTTATGCGCTTCAATAGTTTAACGGCTTGTATCAGGCCTGAGGGCTGGTGTTTTGGTAAATCAACTTGGGTTACATCGCCTGTGATAACAAACTTGGCAGACTTACCCATTCGCGTTAAAAACATTTTCAGTTGGCTTTGTGTGCTGTTCTGTGCTTCGTCAAGAATTACAAAGGCATTGTCCAGGGTTCTTCCGCGCATAAAAGCCAAAGGAGCAATTTGTATAACACCTGTTTCCATGTATAATTTCAGCTTTTCGGGAGGAAGCATATCGCGCAGTGCATCGTACAACGGTTGCAGATACGGGTCTAGTTTTTCTTTTAAATCACCGGGAAGAAAGCCAAGGTTTTCACCCGCTTCAACGGCAGGACGGGTGAGTATTATTTTCCTTACGTTTTTATTCTTCAGCGCACTAACGGCAAGCGCCACTGCGGTGTAGGTTTTTCCGCTTCCGGCAGGACCGATGGCAAACACCATATCGTTCTTCTCCACACTCTCCACCAGCTTGCGTTGGTTGATGGTGCGTGCCTTGATGTTGTATCCGTTGGGACCATAAACAATTACTTCGCTGCTTTTATCTTTTGGATTTTCGCTCAGTTCGTCTTTCCCAGAGAAGATAACTTCTACGTCTTTCAATGTAGGGCTTCCGTATTTATCGTAGTGCGCGAGCAGCTTGTTAAACTTTTGAATAAAATCGTCAATCAATTCATCCGCGCCAATAAGCTTGATGGTATCGCCACGGGCTACAATCTTTAGTTTCGGGAAGAGCGAGGTGATTAAAACAAGGTTTTGGTCGTTGGCACCAAAGAGTTCGAGCGGACTTTGGTCTTCTATGACAATTATTTTTTCGGTCAAGTTTGGAGGTTAGAGGTTGGAGATTGGAGGTTGGAAAGTTTTGAAAGTTTAATCGTTTAAAAGTTTAGAATGTATGCGTGTTTTAAGTGTTGGAATGTTTAATAATTTCGCTTCACAATAATAGAGAAATAATAAATAGGCAAGTAGGGAAATAGCCAAGTAGCCAAATAGTGATTGCTAACTCCTAAGAACTAACTCCTAAGAACTGATTTCAAAAAATGCCAATCATTACCCTCACCACCGACATGGGCCTGAAAGATTACTACGTGGCTGCCGTAAAGGGCGCGGTGATGAAACAAATTCCGGCAGCGTTGATCATTGATATTTCGCATGAGATAACGCCTTTCAACATTATTGAGGCGGCTTTTGTAATCAAAAATTCGTATCCCGAATTTCCGGTGGGCACCATTCATATCATTGGTGTGAACTACGAAAGCCAGAAGGAAAAAGCTATTAACGTGGTAGTGGAGCACAAGGGCCAGTTTTTTATTGGTCCCGACAGCGGTATCTTTTCCATGATATTTGATAACCCGCCCGAAAAGATGGTGCAGCTCGAAAGCCGCGATGTAAGCGGTTTCCACACCTTTGCGGTAAAGAACCTGTATATTGAAACTGCCGCACAAATAGCACGCGGCACAAAGGTGGAAGAACTGGGCTCACCGCTTGAAAACCCCGAACGCAAGCTGATGTTCCGCCCAACGTTTGATACCATTGACCGCAAAGATGTAATCAAAGGAGTGATAACGTACATCGATGCATATTCCAACATTTTTACCAACATCACGCAACACGACTTTACCGAATTCGGAAAGGGCCGCGGGTTCGAGATATTTTTCAGTAACAAGGCGTATAACATTGTTACCATCCACCAAAGCTATGGCGATGTGCCGGCAGGCGAACGCCTTGCCCTTTTTGGTGCTACGGGCTACTTAGAGATTGCTATTAACCAAGGCGCTGCCGCCAAGCTGCTGGGCATGAAAGTAAGTGAGACGGTGAGGGTGGAGTTTGTGTAATCACACCTCAATCTTCAACCCGTCATATGCCAAAAAAATATTCGGGGGCAGGTCCTTTTGAATCTCTTCGTGCGTACCCAGCAGGTGGCTGATGTGAGTAAAATAAGTTGTTCCTGCCTTTAGTTCCAGCGCCATATCTATGGCCTGTTGCAGGGTAAAATGTGCAGGATGTGGTAGTATTCTCAGCGCATTCAGCACCAATACATCGCTGCCTTTTATCTTTTCCTTTTCTTCTTCAGAGATAAAGTTGGCATCGGTGATATAGGTAAACCCTCCTACCCTGTAACCAAATACGGGCAACTTAAAATGCAACACCTCAATGGGAATAAAGCGGGTAGTATTAATGGTAAAAGGGATATTGGTAATCTTGTGCAGGTCAATCTCAGGCACACCGGGATATTTCATATCGGCAAACACATAGGGAAACTCACGCCTCAGCGCAAGCTCGGTAAGGTCGTTGGCATAAACAGGCACCGCTTTATTGGTCAGAAAATTAAAGGCGCGGATATCGTCCATACCCGCAATATGGTCTTTATGCTCGTGGGTAAAAACAACTGCCGAAAGCGTTTTTACATTCTCGCGCAACATTTGCTGACGAAAATCAGAACCCGTATCAATCACAAAATTATCCTCACCGGAAGTAATCATAACCGAAGAGCGCAAACGCTTGTCGCGAGGGTCTTTTGAGGTGCAAATAGCGCAGTCGCAACCAATCATAGGCACCCCTGCCGAGGTGCCTGTTCCCAGAAACGTAACTTTTATTTTGCCGCTTTCGTTCATAGGCGCGATTTTATTACAGAAGTATCATATTTTATCGGGTTATAATGCTTTACTTTGCGCCCGTTTTTAAACACCGGTTCAGTGAAAATAGTAGTCCCCAAAGAAACAAAAATAAACGAAAACAGAGTAGCACTTTCTCCCGATGTGGTGAAAACATTAGTTGCCAAAGGTTTTCAGGTAAGTGTTGAAGAAAGCGCAGGCATAAACTCCTTCTTTTCAGACGAAGCCTATAAAACAGCAGGTGCCACCATTGAAACAGACAAGAAAAACCTGTTTGCCTCAGCCGATGTAGTATTAAAAGTAAATCCGCCAGCACTCAATGAAGTGGTGCTTATGAAAAAAGGCGCGGTACTTATATCCTTTATGTGGCATGCCACCAACCCCGAATTAGTAAAAGTATGTGCAGGAGCAGGAATATCAGCTTTCTCCGTAGATGCTATTCCGCGTATCTCACGTGCACAAAAGATGGATGCGCTCAGTTCACAGGCAAACCTTGGCGGCTACAAAGCGGTGTTACTGGCTGCAAATACATTAGGTAAAATATTGCCGATGATGACCACTGCCGCAGGAACTATAAAACCAACCAAGGTTGTTATTTTTGGTGCCGGTGTTGCGGGATTGCAAGCTATTGCAACAGCTAAACGTCTGGGTGCAGTAGTTGAAGTATCAGACATTCGTCCCGAAACAAAAGAGCAGGTTCAGTCATTGGGCGGAAAATTCATTGAAGTAAAAGGCGATGCGTCTATTAAAATAGAAGGCGGATATGTAAAAGGCGTTTCAGATGAGTTTCTGAAAATGCAACAGGAGTTGGTTTCTAAACACGTAAAAGATGCCGATATCGTAATCACTACTGCTCTTATCCCCGGGAAAAAAGCTCCATTGTTGGTTACCGAAGAAATGGTAAAAAGCATGAAGTTCGGTTCAGTAATCCTTGACATGGCAGTAGAACAAGGCGGTAACGTAGTGGGCAGCGAACTAAATAAAACAGTAGTGAAGCACGGTGTTACAATTATCGGAGAATCCAATCTTCCAAGTTTACTACCTCTAAATGCAAGTGAGTTGTATGCAAAAAACATCAGTACCTTTCTCCTGCACCTTGCAGATGACAAAGGTTTTAAATGGGAACTGGAAGAGGAAATTACTAAAGGCTCATTGATTATTCATAATGGAAATATTCTGAAATAAAATGGAAAATATACTAAGTCTCTTTTCTGAAAACGAACAAATGATCTACTTCGTCATCCTTGCAATTTTTGTAGGCATTGAAGTTATCGGTGGTGTGCCCAGCATTCTTCATACACCGCTAATGAGCGGTGCAAACGCCATTCACGGTGTGGTAATCGTAGGTGCTATTTATGTAATGCTGAATTCTGATCCTGAAAATTATGTGAGCCTTGCACTGGGTTTTCTTGCAGTGCTGTTGGGAACGCTAAATGTTGTTGGCGGATTTGTGGTTACCGACCGTATGTTGGAAATGTTTAAAAAGAAATAATCGATGCAAAGTTTACTCTCAATAATATATTTAATAGGTTCAGTTTCATTCATCATGGGGATGAAAATGATGGGAAATGCAAAAACTGCGCGCAAAGGAAACTTAGTAGGTGCAGCAGGAATGACGCTGGCAATTGTAGGAACCATTGTTCTTCACGAAGGCGCAGTAAGTCCAGTTATATACGGATTGATTCTGCTGGCAATTCTTATCGGAACTATTGTTGGCTGGATGACCGCAAAAAAAGTTCAGATGACTAAAATGCCTGAGTTGGTTTCTATCTTCAACGGAATGGGCGGAGCCTGTGCAGCATTGATTTCATTGATTGAATTCAACCATACAAAACACACCACCCATATTATGGATGTGGTTGAACATATTATTCCAAGTGATGGAATTGCACCCGGAACTTTTTTCTGCATCCTTGCAGGATTAATAATCGGAAGCATATCGTTTTCAGGCAGTATTATCGCTTTTCTAAAACTTAACGGAACACTTGATAAGCCTGTCAGGTTGCCCAAATACAATATCATTAACACCATTTTCCTTATTGCGATAGTTGGTTTTGCCGCTTACCTTTTTAAAGTAGAAACACCAACACTTGTTTATGCGCTTTTTGCAATGTCATTGCTTTATGGTGTAATGTTCGTATTGCCGATTGGCGGTGCCGATATGCCGGTTGTAATTTCATTACTTAACTCGTTCACAGGTGTGGCTGCTGCTTTCGGTGGTTTCCTTTATGGTAATTATGTAATGCTAACAGGCGGTATTCTGGTAGGCTCAGCAGGAACTCTGTTGACTATTGTAATGTGTGAAGCGATGAATCGCCCTCTGTTTAATGTTATTTTCGGTGCGTTTGGTGGTGGTGCTGCAAGTGCAACAAGTACTTCAGAAAAAGGAACTATAAAAGATATCTCCGTTGCAGATACTGCAACACTGATGAATTATTCAAAACGAGTGGTAATTGTACCGGGTTATGGATTAGCTGTTGCACAGGCACAACACGTTATTCACGAGTTAGAAATGATTTTGGAAGAGCGCGGTGTGGAAGTAAAATATGCTATTCACCCTGTTGCAGGTCGTATGCCCGGACACATGAACGTGTTGCTTGCCGAAGCAAATGTTGATTACGGAAAATTAGTGGAAATGGATGATATTAATCCTGAATTCCCTAATACTGATGTTGTATTGGTAGTTGGAGCAAATGACGTTGTAAACCCTGCAGCTAAAACAGATCCCTCCTCTCCTATTTACGGAATGCCTATTCTGGATGTGGAAAATGCAAAGCATATTATCATCAACAAACGCAGCATGAATGCAGGCTATGCAGGTATTGACAACCTGTTATTCTACAATCCTAAGAACTCGATGCTGTTCGGTGATGCCAAAAAAGTGCTGACTGAATTAGTTGCCGAGTTAAAAACAATGTAATCCAATCGGATTTCACTGATGATAAAAAATAAAAAACTAGTGATTGTGTTGCCGGCTTACAAAGCCGCACTTACGTTGGAAAAAACCTATCGCGAAATACCCTTTGATATTGTTGATGATGTTGTACTCGTTGATGATGCCAGTCCTGACAACACCATTGAAGTTGGAAAACAACTGGGCATAAAGCACATCATCCGCCACGAGAAAAATAAAGGTTATGGCGGCAACCAAAAATCCTGCTACGACAAAGCACTTGAACTAAATGCAGACATTGTAATCATGCTGCATCCCGATTATCAATATACGCCTATGCTTATTCCTGCAATGGCTGATATTATTGCAAGCGGTCTTTATCCTGTTGTATTGGGTTCGCGTATTCTTGGTAAAGGAGCGTTAAAAGGCGGCATGCCGATGTATAAATACATTTTCAATCGATGCCTTACTCTTGCTCAAAATATTCTGATGAGCCAGAAACTTAGCGAATACCACACAGGATACCGCGCATTTTCTAAAGAAGTCCTGACAGGAATTAATTATCACGCCAACAGCGATGATTTTGTTTTCGATAATCAAATGCTGGCACAGATTTTTTATGCTGATTTTGAAATAGCTGAAGTTACCTGCCCTACCAAATACTTTGATGAAGCTTCTTCTATTAACTTCAAACGCAGCAGCATTTATGGCTTTGGCGTTCTGTGGACTTCGTTGCAATATTTTTTTGCTAAGCTTGGAGTGGCAAAGCCCAAAATATTTTTCCCTGTTAAATAAAATTAGATGAAACGCATAAGCATTGACTACTACTTTATTGGTCTGCTTGGTGTTATTGCTGCTGTTATAGCTTTTAAATTCCCTCATCTTTCATTACCCTATTTCTGGGACGAAGCTTGGGTATATGCACCTGCAGTTCTTGAAATGCATAAAAGTGGACTAAGCCTTTTGCCCGATGCTATTCCGCCTGAATTGTCAAGAGGACATCCCTTGTTGTTTCATTTTCTTGCTGCCGGTTGGGTAAAAATTTTCGGCACAAGTTTTTTTGCTGTTCACAGTTTTGCATTAGCTGTTTCTATTGCTCTGTTAATAGCTGTATATATTTTCTGTAAAGAATTCTTTTCGCCATTAGTTGGGCTGCTGTCTGCTCTGATGCTGGCTGTTCAGCCACTATTTCTTGCACAAAGCTCATTTCTGCTTCCTGAAGTTATGATGGCGTTGTGGACAGTTCTTGTGCTCTATTATTACCTGAAAGAAAAGTGGATTTTATTTATTGTTTTTGCATCACTGATGCTGCTAACCAAAGAAAGTGGTATTGTATTGTTGGGCACAATTGGTTTATGGACATTATTTGAAAATGTGTTTTTGAAAAAGGAACCATTGTTCAAGACCGAAGCACTTAAAACCTATGTATTGATTGCATCTCCGCTAATGGTTGCAGGAGTTTATTTTATAATCCAAAAGCTACAAAATGGTTGGTTTCTATATCCTGAGCACATTGGAATGATGACGTTTGGCTGGACAACATTCCACAAGAAACTTCTGGATGTCTATGGTTTTCTTTTGCAGGGACAAGGGCGTTATTTACTTTTTATCTCCTTCTTTTTTTGTGTTTCATTTTTCTGGAAATCACTTTCATGGATAGAGAAAATATTCATCCCTTTTGCATATCTGGCTGTAACTTACATATTGTTTAATCTATGGGGTGCAGATGATAAATTATCAATTGTACTCATCTTGATAATTTTTGCAAGACTATTTCAAACACTATTTATTAAAATTTACACTGAAGATATTTTAACGGGAAGGGTGCTATCCATATCCGCGCTCTTTGTTTTTCTCTATTTTATTTTCACTCAGTTAAACTTTCTTTCGCTTCGCTATTTACTCCTTATAGTTCCAGTTATTATCCTAATTATATTTGGGTTCATTTATAGAATTCTTGAGGACAAGAAATGGTTATTTATTCTCGTTGCAGTGCTTTCAATAGCCAATTGCTTACGCCAGATTCATAAATATGAAAATGTCGGAGATTATAACTTAAGTTATATTGACGCTATAAAAACTCAGCAGCAATTGGTAAACTATTGCGAAGAAAATAAATTACATGAAAATAAAATATTTGCAAGTTTTATTCTGAATAATTCTTTGAGTAATCCCATTGCCGGATTTTTATCTACTCCTAAATCATTTACAGAACTTACCGATACATTAACTTCTGATGTAGAATACTGTTTATTTACGAATATCGATTTACAGGAAGAAAATGATTCTCTTTTAAATGTTATTAAACT
>CAMBRL010000136.1 GCA_945870105.1 Chitinophaga pinensis | reverse complement strand
AGCTAAGGCTAATTGCAACAGAAGTGTTGATTTGCCTATGCCCGGCTCACCGCCCAATAAAATCAGGGAGCCTTTTACAATTCCGCCTCCAAGCACACGGTTTAATTCATTATCGTTAGTGATAATGCGCTGCTCACCGCTGCCCTGATTAATTTCAGAAACAAGCTTTGGTTTGGACTCAGAAGTTTTCCCCGACACAGTTTCCCATGCCTCTTTCTTTTCCGGTTTTGATATGATTTCTTCTGCGTAAGTGTTCCACTCACCGCATTCAGGACATTTGCCAATCCATTTTGCGCTTTGCGCTCCGCAATTCTGGCAAAAAAAGCCCGATTTAACCTTTGACATAAAGGTTATCTCCGCTCAAACTCTCTGTTGTAAAGACCTCCGTCTTTATCGTTTACTATATATAATGTGTTACTTTTCAACTCAATAATCCACCACTCGGCATCATAGAAGTTGAAGTTATTGACATCAGTCATTCCTGTAGTGATAAGCCTTGTTTCGGTAAATTTTGCTTCTACTGAATATTTTCCTTCGGTCACAACTGTTCCATCTCTCCTTACAATTATTCTTCCATCAACAGTAAACTCCCACGTCTCAGTAACCGTTTCATTAACATCAAAAACGGGTATCATTGTCCATTCGCCCTGCAGTTTATTCACAGTGTCAGTAGAGCAAGAAGTAAGGCTCAAGACAAATACAATTGAAAGAACTCCTACTGAATAAAATATGTTTTTCATACGCTGAATTTTTTGAAAATGCAGGTTAAAATTAAGTATTTATTCTGAAATGCAAATTCCCGGCATAATCGCTCTGCGATATTTTTCTAATTTCGCGAGCCAAACCAAGAAAGACAGGATGAAGAATCACCAGTATCTGAACAACCTAACGGGTTGGATTGTATTTATAATAGCATCAGCAGTTTACCTGCTTACCATAGAACCAACTTCCAGTTTCTGGGATTGCGGTGAGTTCATTGCCTCCTCGTATAAATTGCAGGTGGGACATCCTCCCGGAGCACCATTTTTTATGATGCTGGGCAGAATTTTTTCATTATTTGCAATGGGCGATGTTACCAAAGTTGCCATGATGGTTAACATTATGAGTGCATTATGCAGCAGTTTTACCATTTTGTTTCTATTCTGGACCATTACTGCTTTCGCGAAAAAAGCTGCGCTTGCTGAAGGCGAAATGACAACTGCAAAAACCATTGCTGTTTTAGGAAGCGGAGTTGTTGGTGCTTTGGCTTACACGTTTTCTGATTCGTTTTGGTTCTCAGCTGTGGAAGGGGAAGTTTATGCGATGTCATCGTTTTTTACAGCTGCAGTAGTTTGGGCAATGGTGAAGTGGGAATCGGTTGCCGATAAACCTCATGCCGACCGCTGGCTTATTCTGATTGCTTACCTGATGGGACTTTCCGTAGGTGTTCACTTGCTGAACCTGCTTTGTATTCCTGCACTTGCTTTTATTTATTATTTCAAGAAATATGAGTTTTCTTGGAAAGGTTTTATCATCACCTTCATCACAGGAATGGGCTTGCTGGTTTTTATTCAATATGGAATTATCCCTGGTGTTGTGAAAATTGCCGCAAAATTTGAAATGCTGTTTGTAAACAGTTTCGGAATGCCTTTTAATTCAGGATTGTTGGTTTACGGAATTGTGATTGTAAGTTTGGTTACTTATGGTCTGTATTTCACCGGACAAAAAGGAATGCGACTTGCAAACACTGCGCTACTTTGCCTTACCGTAATCTTAATCGGCTATTCTTCTTACGCCATGATTGTTATTCGTTCTTCGGCAAAACCACCGATGAATGAAAACGAACCTTCCAACGTTTACAGTTTATTGGCTTATCTGAATCGCGAGCAGTATGGCGACCGCCCATTGGCTTACGGACAATATTACAGCACGCCTTTAGAAATTGATTACGACAAGCAACAATACAAATACAAAGACGGCACTCCCGTTTACTATCAGGGAAAAGACAAAAGTGGAAAAGACCAATACTTAATTGCTGATGATCGCAAAGGCTCCATTCCTGTTTATGATCCTAAATTTTGCACCATTTTCCCGCGTATGTACAGCTCCGAAGGGCATCACAAATCTGCCTACAGAAACTGGGCGGATATTAAAGGCAAAAAAATAAAAACAAACAGGCCTGATGTAAAAGAAGTAGAGATGCCAACGTTTGGTGAAAATCTTACTTTCTTTTTTAAGTACCAGTTGGGACACATGTATTTCCGCTATTTCATGTGGAATTTTGCAGGAAGACAAAACAATATTCAGGGACATGGAAGTGCGTTGGAAGGAAACTGGATAACAGGAATTCCCTTTATAGATGAGGGTTTGGTAGGTTCACAGGAAAATCTACCTGAATATATGGCTGAAAATAAAGCCATGAATAAGTTTTACCTCCTGCCATTAATCATTGGAATTCTTGGTCTGGTTTGGCAACTCAGCAAAGACAAAAAAGATTTTTTTGTGGTTTTCTTGCTCTTTATCTTTACGGGGCTTGCGATTGTTGTTTACCTCAATCAGTATCCGTATCAGCCCCGCGAACGTGATTATGCTTATGCTGCCTCGTTCTATGCTTTCTCCATCTGGATTGGCTTTGGAGTATATTCTGTTTTTGATTTCCTCGCAACAAAACTACCGCAAGGTATTTCAGCAGGAATTGCAACTGCACTTTGTTTAATTGCTGCTCCTATAGTAATGGCAAAAGATGGCTGGAACGACCACAGCCGCGCAGGACGCTATTCTGCACGTGATTTTGCAATGAATTATCTGAACTCCTGTGAGCCTAACGCTATCCTTTTTACTAATGGTGATAACGATACATTCCCGCTTTGGTATGCGCAGGATGTGGAAGGAATTAGAACCGATGTGCGCGTTGTTAACCTCAGTCTTTTAAACACCGACTGGTATATTGACCAAATGAAAATGAAGGCATACGAATCAGAGCCATTGCCTATTTCATTTACCACTGACCAATACCGTCAGGGAACACGTGATTATCTTCCTATTGAGGAGATAACCGAGAAAGCTGTTGACCTGCGTGAAGTGATGAAAATTGTTGCCAGTGAAGCACCCAACGCAAAGAAAGAATACGGTGATAATAAAATCAACTTTGTTCCTTCAAAACGACTTTTTATTCCAATCGATTCAGCACAGGTTGTCAGCAGCGGCTACGTTCCGAAAGATGCAGCAGGACAAGTTGTGAAACAAATGGAATGGGAATTAGACAAACGCTACATTCTGAAAAACGATATGATTTTGCTGGACATTCTTGCTAACAACAACTGGAAACGTCCTGTATATTTTGCAGTAACAGTTGGCAGTGATAATTATCTGGGATTGGAAGATTATTTTCAGTTGGAAGGAATGACCTATAAAATTGTTCCGATAAAAACTGCGAATGAAAATGGATCAATTGGCAGAGTGAACACTGCCAACATGTATGAAAACGTGATGACTAAATTCAAGTGGGGCGGCATGAAAGATCCTGCGCTTTACATGGATCCTGAAACAGTGCGCTTGACAACAGGTTTGCGCTTGAACATGGCAAGATTGGCTTCTGCACTTGTTGAAGAAAATAAAAAGGATTCAGCCATTAAAGTATTAGACCTGTGTTTACAGGAAATGCCTGACGAAACTATTCCTTACAACTTTTTGATGATTGCAGTTGCAGAGGCTTATTACAAAGCTGATGCGAATGCCAAAGCAAATGCAATTTTGTTGCGAATGGCTGATATTTATGAGCATGAATTGAATTATTATTTTTCATTGGAGCCTCGTTTTGTTAAATTAGTGGGAGACGATATTGATCAGGCTTCATCGGTGTTGCAGCGCTCTCTTTCACTTGCTATGGTTTATGACCAGAAAGAAGTTGCAGATAAGATTGAGAAAAAACTGGATGCTGTGATGGAGAAGAACGCAGGAAAAATGAGAAAATAATTTCTTAAAAATTTGTTTTACGTCAGTCCGCCTTTTATTTACAAATGGTTTTTAAAGGATGCTGTTTTTCGTGTTCCTACTGAAGAGAAAAAACTTTATCTCACCTTTGATGACGGACCGGTTCCTGAAGCAACACCTTTTGTTTTAGAACAACTGAAAAAGTACAATGCCAAAGCAACTTTTTTTTGCATCGGAAAAAATGTGAAAGAAAATCTGGAGTTGTACGAACAGGTTTTGTCTGAAGGACACAAAACTGCCAACCATACCTTTGACCATATAAACGGCTGGAAAACTAAAACTCCTGATTACCTTGCAAACACAGCTAAATGCGCTGAATTAGTTAATTCAAAATTATTTCGTCCGCCTTATGGCAAAATCAAATTTTCTCAATACTCAAATCTCAAATCTCAATACTCTCTGGTTCTTTGGGATGTTCTGAGTTGGGATTTTAATATTGAAACTTCGCCTGAAAAATGTTTACAGAACGTTTTAAAAAACGCAAAGCCGGGTAGCATTATTGTTTTTCACGACAGCAAAAAAGCGTTTAAGAACATGAGCTATGCACTTCCCAGAACTTTGGAATATTTTTCTGAGAGGGGCTATAGATTCGAGACGATGAACTAGGAATCTGCTCCGGCAACTACAATCACAATCTCACCCTTCACCGCTTTGCTTTCAAAATATGTTTGCAATTCTTCTAATGTTCCTCGTTTTGTTTCTTCAAACATTTTGGTGAGTTCGCGTGAGACAGAAGCTTTGCGCTCTGATCCAAAAATTTCTTTCAGTTGTTCCAACGCCTTTAGCAAACGATGTGGTGATTCATATAATACAATTGTACAATCTAAAGTTGCTAAGTATTGCAGACGGGTTTGTCTTCCTTTTTTCTGTGGCAAAAAACCTTCAAAATAAAAACGGTCGCAAGGCAATCCTGAATTAACTAATGCAGGAACAAAGGCTGTTGGTCCTGGTAAACATTCAATCTCCACACCTGCCTTAACACATTCGCGCACTAACAAAAATCCCGGATCCGAAATTCCCGGGGTTCCGGCATCGGATACTAATGCAATATTTTCTCCATTGGCAATACGTGATGCAATATGCTGAACCGTCAAGTGTTCATTGTGCTGATGATGCGCCTGTATCTTTTTCTCTATCCCAAAATGTTTCAGCAGATTTCCCGAAGTGCGTGTATCCTCAGCAAGGATAACATCCACTTCTTTTAAAATCCTCAATGCACGCAACGTAATGTCTTCAAGGTTGCCGATTGGCGTGGGTACGAGGTAGAGTTTCGACATCAGAATGTTTTTACAAAATCAGTCAGTAAACGAAATAAATCTTTGAACTCGGTCAGTGGAAGTGTTTCGGGTTTATCATAGACATCGTGGTAAGCTTTTATTCCGCCCATGGTGTAAATAAAAAATGAAGGAACACCTTTTTCCGTAAAATAATAATGATCGCTGTTGGCAGCTTTGCCGCGCACTTTTACCTGAGCTAAATATTTTTTTGATTCGTTCAGTTCTTTCAACTTATTAAACTCATTTTCAAACACACTTCCGTTCACAACCGTAATGCCTTCATCTCCTGTCCCCGCCAAATCAATGTTGATGAGGAATTTTATTTCTTCCAACGGGAACACGGGATTTTCGGTATAAAATTTCGAACCAACTAATCCTGCTTCTTCCGCAGCAAAAAAGATAAACACTATTGTATAATCGGGTTTATTCTCAGGCTTAGAATAATATTGAGCAAGATTAAGCAGCATAGCTGTTCCGCTGGCATTGTCGTTTGCTCCGGGAAAAATTGTTTCGCTGCCCATCATTCCAAGGTGATCGTAATGCGCTGAAAAGACAATGCTACTATCTGGCTTGTTCTTGCCTTCAATAAAACCGAGAATGTTTTGCGAACCGTATTTCGGCAAAAATTTATTGCTGATGTTGAGTTTTATTTTTTTTGCATTGGTTGGAAAAACTCCTTTCAGAATTTCAAGTGTTGTAGAAGGGGAAACGTTTTGCGAAACTCCCCATGTCAGCTTTTCGGGGAGTAATTTGATAATCACAGCTGCTTCAAAAGGATTCATCTCAGCGTTCAAAAAATACTCTTTCTGCACCTTGTTAAAACCTGTAGAGTCAAGTAAAATGGCTTTCCCTTTTTTATCTGCTTTCTCAAATTCATCCATTTTATTAGGATTGCCAATAACTGATTTATTGAGATAAATGATATCATATTCCCCGTTTACAGATGGCGCATCAGGTGAAACAATAAAATCAATTCCGGGATGCAATTGCTTTCCGTCAACATCTACTTCCATTGCTTCAGGAAACGCATTTACATTCATTTTAAAATCTTGATAGTAATTGAAATCAAAGGCTGATACAACCATCTTTTCCAACTGATTGCGCAAATAATGTGCAGCGGCTTCATCGCCATTATTCACATAGCCACGTCCATACATCTCAGGAGCACACAAATCATTAATAACCTGACGGGCATAATCAATATCCTGCGCTAGTGCAGCATTGCAGAGAAAAATAAAAAACAATAATTGCCTTATTAACTTCATAATTTGCGGACGAATTTACCTATTAATAGAAAACATGACGCACCTCATTTTTTTGTGATGCAAGGTTTATCTAATTTAGCCACATCAAAACACAAAACATGCCTATTTACCATAAGTTAGGAAAGATACCTCAAAAGCGCCACACGGTTTTTAAAAACAAAGACGGCAAATATTATTACGAACAACTTTTCGGAACAGAAGGGTTCGGGGGAATGTCGTCATTGCTGTATCATGTGCATCGCCCAACACAGATAAAAGAAATCGTTAAATCTTACAGCATAGCACCAAAAATTGCTGTAGAGAAAAATATCCGCCCTATGTTGTTGAGTGGCTTTAATGTAAAGCCAACAGCAGATTTTTTGGAAAGCAGAAAATACATGTTGGTGAATAACGATGTGCTGCTCGGGCTTGCTGCACCAACAAAATCGCTGACAAGTTATTTCTACAAAAATGCCGATGCCGATGAAATGCTTTTCATCCACAAAGGCAGCGGAACGCTGAAAACTTATCTGGGAAATATTCCTTTTGAATATGGTGATTACCTGATTATTCCACGCGGAATGATTTATCAGATTGAATTTGATACAAAAGATAACAGGTTGTTATTTTTGGAATCATTTTCACCGATTTATACTCCTAAACGTTACCGCAATCCTTTCGGACAATTGCTTGAGCACTCACCTTTCTGCGAACGCGATTTAAAACTTCCGAAAAATCTGGAGACCAACGATAAGAAAGGCAACTTCCTGATGAAGATTAAAAAAGAAGGAATGATTCATGAAATAGTTTACGCCACTCATCCTTTTGATGTCGTGGGTTGGGATGGTTATAATTATCCTTACGGTTTTTCCATCCACAATTTTGAACCGATAACCGGTCGCGTGCATTTACCTCCGCCTATTCACCAAACGTTTGAGACAAACACATTTGTGATTTGTTCGTTCTGTCCGCGCTTGTATGATTATCATCCAAAGGCAATTCCTGCGCCATACAACCACAGCAACATTGACAGCGATGAAGTACTTTATTATGTTGATGGTGATTTTATGAGCAGAAATAATATCAAACAAGGACATATTACATTGCACCCTAAAGGCATACCACACGGACCTGCATCGGGAGCAATGGAGCGCAGCATCGGACAAAAAGAAACGCAGGAACTAGCGGTGATGGTGGATACATTCAGACCATTAATGGTAACTGAAGATGCTCTGAAAATTGATGACAAGGTATATTATAAAACCTGGGTAGAATAATTCAACTATTAAAGAATACAAAATGGCACAAGTGAAAAACGTAGAATACGGATTAGAAAAAATCTTTGAAGGTGCGCAGGATTTTTTGCCCCTTTTGGGAACAGATTATGTGGAATTTTATGTGGGCAACGCCAAGCAAAGCGCGCACTTTTACAAAACTGCTTTTGGCTTTCAATCCCTGGCTTATGCAGGATTAGAAACAGGTGTAAAAGACAAAGCATCCTACGTTTTAGCTCAGGATAAAATTCGTTTGGTTTTGACAACTCCTTTGAACAGCAACTCACCTATTAATGAGCATTTACGCAAACACGGTGATGGTGTGAAAGTAATCGCACTGTGGGTTGAGGATGCAACCAAAGCATTTGAAGAAACCACCAAACGCGGTGCAAAAGCTTTTATGCAACCAACTCTGGAAAAAGACGAACACGGTGAAGTGGTGCGCAGTGGTATTTATACTTATGGAGAAACTATTCATCTTTTTGTGGAACGCAAAAATTACAAAGGCACTTTTCTTCCCGGTTACAAACCGTGGAAATCGGATTATAATCCATCGCCTACAGGTCTGAAATTTATTGACCACATGGTAGGAAATGTTGGCTGGGGTGAAATGAATAAAACCGTGAAATGGTATGAAGATGTAATGGGCTTTGTGAATTTTCTTTCGTTTGACGACAAGCAAATTCACACTGAGTATTCTGCGTTGATGAGCAAAGTAATGAGCAATGGAAACGGCAGAATAAAATTCCCGATTAACGAACCGGCAGAAGGGAAAAAGAAATCTCAAATTGAGGAATATCTTGATTTTTATGAAGGTCCCGGGTGTCAGCACATTGCAGTAGCTACGGATGATATTATTACCACGGTTACTGCTTTGCGGGCTCGCGGTGTTGAGTTTTTATCTGCTCCTCCCCATGCCTATTATGAAGAAATTCCTGCACGTTTGGGTGAGCACATGAAAATGATGCACGAAGACATTTCGGTATTGGAAAAACTGGCAATTCTTGTGGATGCTGATGAAGAAGGTTATCTGCTGCAAATTTTTACCAAACCGGTTGAAGACCGCCCCACTCTATTCTTTGAAATTATTCAGCGTATGGGAGCAAGAGGTTTTGGTGCAGGAAATTTTAAAGCTCTTTTCGAATCTATTGAAAGGGAACAGGAGAAGAGAGGAACGTTATAGAAATTAATAAGCCTTTTTATCCCCTTTAAGAATATTGAAAATGGTGAGAACGATGAGTTTCATATCTAAAAGGAAACTCCAATTCTCGATATACCACACATCCGCTGTTACACGCATTTCCATGTCTTTCGGACTTTTTATTTCTCCGCGATGACCGCGCACCTGAGCTGCACCGGTAATTCCCGGCTGAACAAAATGGCGCACCATAAATTTGTCAATCATGGCTGAATAGGCTGATGTATGTTTTACCATATGTGGACGCGGACCTACCACACTCATTGTTCCAATTAAAACATTGAAAAACTGAGGCAACTCATCTAAACTTGTTTTGCGCAAAAAACGCCCCACTTTTGTTGTGCGTTCATCGTCTTTAGTAGCCTGCATCTCATGTGCCTTTTCGTTCACCTTCATGGTGCGGAACTTATAGCAATAAAACTCCTGATTATCTTTTCCTGAGCGCAGTTGTTTAAAGAATACAGGGCCTCTTGAAGAAAGTTTTATCGCCAACGCAATAATCGGAAACATCCACGAAAAGAGGAACACAATAA
>CAMBRL010000135.1 GCA_945870105.1 Chitinophaga pinensis | reverse complement strand
ATAAAAGCCTGTGTTGATAAAATGATAGTGATACTTCCATTTGAAAAAGAGTTTTACAAAAAGTGGGAGTATGAAGTGCAGTATGTGGGGCATCCACTATTAGATAGCCTCACCCCTAACCCCTCTCCCGAGGAGAGGGGAACAGAGAGTCTCATCGCACTTCTTCCCGGCAGCCGCAAACAAGAGATCTCCGTAATACTTCCCGAAATGCTGAATGTTGTTACAAAGTTCCCTGATTATAAATTTGTAATTGCAGGAGCACCTTCTGTTGATGAAAATTTTTACAAACAATTCACCAACGGTAAAAATGTGGAAATAGTTTTCGGACAAACGTATTCATTACTTGAAAAAGCAAGCGCAGCATTGGTTACCTCTGGCACTGCAACATTAGAAACTGCACTATACGGTGTTCCTGAAGTAGTTTGTTATAGAGGCAGTGGTATTTCTTTTCAAATTGCAAAGTGGTTAATAAAAGTGAAATACATTTCGCTTGTAAATCTTATCATGGACAAAGAAGTGGTAAAGGAATTAATTCAGGAAGAAATGAATGCTGCCAACATTGAAAAAGAGTTGAATGAACTGTTAGGAAACAAACAACGCATTGCAGAAATGAAAAAAGAATATGCTGCGTTGAGAGAAAAGCTGGGCAATAGCGGTGCATCACAAAGGGCAGCAAAATCCATTTACAATTTCATCAAATAAAGTTTGCCACAGATTGCACAAATTTTCACAAATTTAATCTGTGTTAATCTGTGCAATCTGTGGCTATATTTTTCCTTATTATTGCAAAAAACTATCCTATGAAAAACACACTTCTTTTTACTTCCATCCTATCTCTTATCATCTTCGTATCAAGCTGCAACCAGTGTTATGATTGCACAAAAAAATGCGGCACCTGCCAAAACGGAGGACTTATTGTAGCCGGTTGCGATGGCGATTCCATCCTCAACGGCTATTCTATCGAATCATGGAAAGCATTGCTGGAAAGTCAGGGCTACACCTGCACCTACAACAATGATGAAATGAATGACATCTGCGGAGCTGAAAACAAAAAAACAATGGAAGACAATCATTACGATTGTTTGACAAAATAAAACATGAAAATTGTTTCTTACAATGTAAACGGCATCCGTTCTGCCTTAAGTAAAGGACTTGCTGATTGGATAATTGCTTCCGATGCTGATATTATCTGTTTGCAGGAATTGAAAGCAGAGCCTACGCAATTTGATGCAGGAATTTTTGAACACTTAGGATACAAACACTACTGGCATCCCGCAGAAAAAAAGGGATACAGCGGTGTTGCCATTCTTACCAGACGCGAACCCGATAAAATTCATTTCGGTTGTGCAATGGATGTTTATGATCGTGAAGGAAGAGTTATCCGTGCGGATTATGGTGATGTTTCGGTAATGAGCGTTTATCATCCATCGGGCTCAAGCGGTGAAGAGCGACAAGCCTTTAAAATGCAATGGTTGGGCGATTTTCAAAACTACATTGACGAATTAAAAAAGCAACGCCCTAACCTTATTATTTCAGGTGACTATAATATCTGTCACAAACCGATTGACATTCACAACCCAAGAGGAAATGCAAATTCATCAGGTTTCCTTCCTGAAGAACGCGAATGGATAGGGAATTTTATTGACAGTGGCTTTGTTGATTCTTTTCGTCATTTCAATAACGAACCTCACAATTATACCTGGTGGAGTTTCAGAGCAAATTCAAGAGCTAAAAACCTTGGCTGGCGCATTGATTACCACATGGTAAGCAAATCGCTTGAAAGCAGTTTAAAACGTGCCGCTATTTTTCCAATGGCAAAACATTCTGACCATTGTCCGCTGCTGGTTGAAGTTGATTTCTAGTCTTCGTCACCCTGAACTTGTTTCAGGGTCTCTCTTTATAAGATGCTGAAACAAGTTCAGCATGACAAAATAAAACTTCATCTTTACACAACAAAAACGTAATTTGTTGGTTTATATAAGTATGAAGTTGCTCAAACATATCTATTTCCGTGTTCTCATTTTCGGAGTACTGTCAATGGTTTTGGCCGGCTGCTTTACATACACTGCACAGAAAAAATTCAACAAAGCATTATATCAAACTCCTTACGATGCTATTATTGTTCCCGGTGTTCCGCTTGAAAACGGAATGTGGAGTCCAACTATGAAAGCACGTGTTTACTGGTCGGTTTATCTCTACCAAAAAGGCATCGCAAAAAATATTATTTTTTCGGGATCTGCTGTTTACACCGCTTACACTGAAGCTAAAGTAATGGCTTTGTATGCCGAGCAATTAGGTGTTCCTTCGGAAAATATTTACACTGAAAGTAAAGCTGAACACAGCACCGAAAATTTATTTTATTCTTATAAACTTTCACAAAATCTGGGCTTTAATAATGTAGCGCTTACTACTGATCCTTTTCAATCTAAAGTATTGGAGAAGTTTGCTTACAAATATAATTTACCGGTTGACTTTCTTCCGGTTGTTTTTCCAATCCTGGATTCAATTCCAAAGATTGATCCGGACATTGATGAATCAAAAGCATTTGTTGAAAATTTTGTTTCCATTGAAGAACGTGAAAGTTTCTTAAAACGTTTTGCAGGAACGCGCGGAAAAAACATTCGTCATGACTTTTACAACGATAACACTACTTCAACTAAGCAATAGTTGAAACATAAGCGGCCAATGCTCTTTTGGCAATAGGCAATAACGTAGCAGTAACAGGAATTACCATCTCTGACTCCACAGCAAACGTTGCCGGATTAGGAAGTTTTTTGTTGGAACGAATCAAATCACGTTTTATATTTTCGTTGGTGTTGATGATACTGCGCTTGTACGATGTTATATAGGTGGTATGAATGGCTTTGAATTTCTCTGTTGCCTGTTCAAAAACGGTCATCTGGTATTCGTAAACCAATGTCTGTAAATCTGCACCATTACTCAACAACATATATCCCTCGCCTGAATAAAGCGGCAGCAAACCTACCTGAGTGATGTGTAGTTTTTTCTCTACAAAATCGTAAATCTTTTTCCCTTCATTCAGGTAAACTTCAAATTGGGGAATGGAATAGTTGATAATCTCATCCAACTCTTCAATCAAATCATCATTCTCATAAAGTTTCTCGTAAATCAGGCGATATTTCTGCGTGTCAAACGACTTTAGTTTTTTCGGAAAAGAAGAAGAAAGCTTTTCCGTGTCGTGCTGAAAAGTTTTAAGGTTCATGTAATGCTGAATCAAATCTGCAAGAAAAGGATATAGCATATTGCGGTCAAAATTATTACTCACTTCCTGCAAATACGCCAGCAACACATAACGCTTGTATTCAACATCAATATGATTTTCAATTAACCAGTCTTTGCTTAATGTTTTCATAGCTATTTCCGATTTGGTGAATTAGTGATTTTGTGATTGCATTACCAACATTCCAAACTTCACTAATAATAACGTCAACTTTAAAATAATGTTGTATTAATATTAACATACGAATGTGGATTAACAGCGCAGCCAAAACGATTTGTGCCTTTTCCGTGCATCTATCTTTGATGCAAAATCAATAACCATGCTCAAGCACCGTATTAAACAAATTGCTCTTTCCTTAACTGCTGCAATCCTCTTTTTCTCCTGCGTTCCTTCGCGTCAATATGAAGAATTGAAAAGCAAACAGGCAAAATGCGAAGAAGATAAAGCATCTTTGATGGATGAGAATACATCACTTAAATCAAAAGTTACGGAACAGGAAGAACAACTTGCAGATATTTCAAAACGCATAAAAGCGCTTGAAAATGATACCACCATCATGGGAAATTCATTGCGCAAACTAACAGTGAACTACGACAAGCTTGATGAAACTTACGAACGACTGCTTAATCAACTTGCAAAAATTGAGGAAGGAAGCAAAGAAGACAACAAAAAACTGATGGCCGAACTGCAAAGCACCAAAGAAGATTTGCAGAAAAAAGAAGACGAGTTGAGAAAATTAGAATTAGCACTTAACAGCAAGGAAACCAACCTGAACAACCTGAACTCAGACCTTTCTAAAGCACAAAAAGATTTAGAAAAATCACAGAAAGATTTAGAAGAGCGCGAAAAAAGACTAAAAGAACTGGAAGGGGTTTTAAGTCGCAAAGATTCGACTGTAAAAGCGCTGAAAGATAAAATTACCGAAGCCTTGCTTGGCTTTAAAGAAAGCGGCCTGACCGTTGAAATGAAAAACGGAAAAGTTTATGTTTCGGTTGAAGAGCGTTTGTTGTTTGCTTCGGGAAGTTGGGCAGTGGATGTAAAAGGACAGGATGCGCTGAAAAAATTAGCAAAGGTTTTAGAAACACAACCCGATGTAAATATTATGATTGAAGGACATACCGATGATGTGCCTTACAACGGGAGCGGAAATGTAAAAGATAATTGGGATTTAAGTGTAATGCGTGCCACAGCAATTGTTAAAATACTGACAGCAAGCAGTAAGATAAGTCCGAAACAACTAACTGCCGCAGGGCGCAGCGAGTATCTGCCTTTAGATGCAGCTAAAACAGTTGATGCGCGGAAGAAAAACCGTAGGACTGAAATTATCATTACACCCAAGTTGGATGAATTATTCCAGATACTGGAAAGCAACTGATAAAAGCAACCGTTTATCTGTATTTTATATCTTTTCAAGATAACAATTTGTTTTCTGTTTTCTTTATTCTAATTTTCGGCTGTTTTTGTAAAATACAGTGAATAAAAATACCCTTCTACAAATTGTTCTATCATTACTACTCTGTAATATTATTGCAGAAGTAAATGCCCAGGCACCTGGCTGTCCAAATATAAATGCAGGACCAAATCAAAACTTAACGTGCCAAAATAATTGCACCAACCTTACTGCAACAGTTTTGCAAACCGGACAAACAACTGCTTACACCGTTTCTTCTATTCCTTATGCACCTCCTGCTGCTTTTAATGCAGGAACGGAGCTTACTGATTTATATGTTGATGATATCTGGGGAGATGTAATTAACCTTGGCTTTAATTTTTGCTTTTACGGACAGGTGTATAATCAAGCCGTTGTGGGGGCAAACGGTTTAATCACCTTTGATTTAACAGAAGCTACGCAATTTTGTGCATGGTCATATACAGCAGCCTGTCCAACCCCTGGCCCACCTCCCGGGGGGCTTTACAACAATTCAATAATGGGAGCTTATCATGATATAGATCCCAGTGTTTCGGGAAACATTTATTATCAACTTGTGGGTGCTGCCCCTTGCAGAACTTTAATTGTAAACTATAATAACGTTGCGCATTTTGATTGCGATTGCACTATTCCTGTTTTTCTTGGCGGAACCTGCAGTCACACTACACAACAAATAGTTATTTATGAAACTACTAACGTAATTGAAGTTTACGTTCAGAAAAAAGAACAATGCAGCAGCTGGAACAGCGGGAATGCAACAATAGGTATTCAGGATGCAACAGGAGCAAATGGAATAGCCGCTCCCGGAAGAAACACGGGAGACTGGACTGCAACTAATGAAGCATGGCGCTTTACACCAAGTGGTCCTCCTAATTATGTGGTAACCTGGTATGACCAGACAAATGCAGTTGTTGGCAATGGTCTTACAGTAAACGTTTGCCCAACGGGAACAACAACATACACAGGAGAGGTAGTTTATACTAATTGCGATGGAGCAGTTGTAACGGTTACAGATGACGTAACGCTAACCGTTGCAGGCGGATTTACAACCAACCAAAATGTTACTCCCGAAACCTGTTCAGGAACCTGCGATGGCGCTGTAACTGTAACAACAAATGGAGGGACAGCACCTTATACTTTTAATCTGGATGGCGGACCTAACCAAAATAACGGCACGTTTGGTAACCTTTGTTCAGGAAATTATGTTGTAAATGTTTCGGATGCAGGCGGATGTGACGGAACAGTAAACGTAGTTATCGATGCGGGAGGAACGATAAATGTTGTTGAAGCTTTTACTGACGAAACCTGTCAGGGTGCTGATGACGGAACAATTACATTAACAGGAGCAGGAGGAACAGCCCCTTATGGTTATGATATCGGGTTTGGTGCGCCTAACGCAACGGGTATTTTTACCAATCTTCCCGCAGGAAATTACAACTATACCGTTGCCGATGCTTCGCAATGCCCTACAACAGGAACTATAACCATTGCAGCCGGACCCAATTGCTGCATTATGACTAACACGGTTGCATCAACCGATCCGCTGTGTGATAATGCCTGTGACGGAACAATTTCATTAACTCAAAACAACGGTGCTGCTCCTGTTCAATTCAGTATTGATAACGGTGCAACTTTTCAGAACAATGGAAATTTTGCAGGTGTTTGTTCAGGCAATTATGATATTTTGATTGAAGATGCAAACGGCTGTCAATATACCGATCAGGTTACGTTAACAGATCCTGCGGCCGTAACCTATAACTCAGCAACAGTTGCTGCCAACTGCGGAAATGCTGATGGAGAACTAACTCTTACAGGAGGTGGCGGTGATGGCGGACCTTACCAATACAGCGTTGATAATGGTGCAAACTTTCAGGTAAACGGAAATTTTACGGGATTGCTTCCCTTAACGTATGATATTGTTGTTGAAGATAACAGCGGCTGTCAGATTACTGATCAGGTAATAGTTCCTAATAATGCAGGTTTTACCGTAAACGTAACCGCTTCAACCAATGCAACCTGCAACGGTGTGTGTGACGGAACAGCTGACATGACTGCAACTCCCGGCTTTGTAGGAACATTGGATTACGATTGGATTGATTTAGCAACCAATCTTTCAACCGGACAATTAACAGCAAACGCTACCGGACTTTGTGCGGGCGATTATCTTGCAACCGCAACCGATGATGTTGGCTGCACCACAACGGATAACGTAACCATTACAGAACCAACGGTTGTTGCCGTTTTAACTTCGGCAGACGCTACCATTTGCATTGGTTCAACTACTACTCTTACCGCAACACCTAATGGCGGAACACCCGGCTATACTTATACATGGACTGCTGCTCCTGCCGACCCTACCCTGCTTGCACCTGCAACTGCAAACCCAACGGTTGCACCAATTGTTACCACTGTTTACACCGTTAACGTGGATGACAATAACAATTGCCCTGCCCCTGCCGAAACGGTTACTATTACTGTAAATCCTCCGCTGGCTTTAAACATGCTGCCTCTCGGCCCCATTGATATTTGCCCGGGCGAAACTGCTACTATGAACATGAATGCAACAGGCGGTGATGGTAATTATACCTATACATGGGATGGCGGAAGCAATCCTGTAAACCCTCCTGTTTCGGTTACACCTGCGCTGAATACAACTTATAATTTTACAGTAAATGATGGTTGCGGAACACCTCCGGCAACGCAAGCAGTGGATGTGAATATTTTCCTGCTTCCGGCAATTAATTTCAGTGCAAACACCTATGAAGGTTGCGAACCGCTGAGAGTAACGTTTACAGATAACACCGTACCTCAACCTGCTAATCTTAACTGGAATTTTGGCGACCCTAATTCGGGAACCAACAATACTTCAACAGGAACTACTCCTACTCATGCTTACAACGATCCGGGTGTTTTTGATGTAACGCTGGTGGTTACCACGCCTGATGGCTGCAAAGATTCGCTTACCATGCAGAATATGATTACGGTTTATCCGCTGCCGGTTGCTGATTTCTCGGCATATCCGCCATCAACAGATATTTTTAATCCTGATATTCAATTCAATGATAATTCAACGGGAGCTGCTCAATGGGCCTGGGATTTTGGAGATAACACTGCATCCATACTTACCAGTCCTAACCATTGGTATGGCGATACCGGAACATACACCGTTTGGCTTTATGTAGAAAGTTCAGAGGGTTGTTTAGACAGCACTTCAAATCTTGTAGAAATAACACCCGTCTTCACGTTTTATGTTCCAAGTGCATTTACTCCAAATTCAGATGGAACAAACGATACCTTCTTCCCAAAAGGCGAAACCATAGACCCTGATAATTATGTGTTCCGCATTTTTAACCGCTGGGGACAGGAAATTTATGCCAGCCATACTCCGGGCGAAAAATGGGATGGTACACATTCAACAGGAAATAAAGCGCAGGAAGATGTTTATGTTTGGGTAGCCGATATGCTTGACCTCAACGGTGAAAAACACAAATTTTACGGAAGGGTTACGCTGTATAGGTAAGTGGTAATCAGTGTTTGGTAATAAGATAATCGATTATCAGTTTTGAGACCAATAACAGGCTGGTCGCTGATTACCGATTGTAAAAAGAAAGCCCCGCCAAAAGCGGGGCTTTCTTTTTTATAATACATATAGAAACCTTTTCAATTATTACTACATTTGCATACACCTCTGCTATGCAGAAATGGTTGAATTAATCTATCTGTAAAATAAACGTGCGCTATCGTTGCATTGTCCGGTTTGTTCTCTTTCTAGTTGCGGCAACAGCACTATTAGTTCCCGCATTAGTATCAGCACAAATTACCGCACCGCAGGCAAGCAATGTTATAGCTACTACCTATACCAATTATAACCCCAACGACCAGATTTATATTTTTTGCTCGCCCGATGCTGCTGATAATCCGGTGTCTGGCTCGTTAACAGCAACGCCTTCAGGAGGAACACCGGGATGGAATTTTGCCTGGGGACAATACAACTCTGCCACACAATCGTATGATCCGTTTCAAACCAACAACGGTGTTCCGTCATCTACAATTTCCGGTCTGGCATCAGGCGGATATAAAGTAACAATTACTGACGGAAACGGAAATACCAGTTGTTACCAAACCTGGGTTTGGGTAATACAAGAAGATGTAACCGTAGATACAATTATACCGGGCTGCGATTCGGTTCCGTTATCAGCAGTAGTTAACGGAAATTCAAGTTTTACTTATTATGATCCTCCGCCATCAGCTTTTTTAATTGGACCCACTACGGATGTAACTGTTTGTTTTAGCGCAACTCACACCTTTGTATCCGATTTAGGGTTTTACCTGGTAGGTCCTGCAAGCTGCGGATCGCCCGTAATGCAATTAGAGCAGGCAATTGCTGTGCAGGCAGGTTCTAACTGTAATAGTGGAAACAACATCAATAATCTTTGCTTTACAACCACAAGCGGAAATCCTTTTAATGGCTGTGCACAGCCCGTTCCGCTTTCGGGAACGTTTGAATTAAATGAAGGGAATGGTGCAGCCGGCATTTATGGCTGCGATGCAAGTGCCGGTGGCTGGCAGGTGCAAATATGGGACTGCATTGGAGCTGACGTAGGTTTTCTTACTAATTCTACTATAACATTTACAGGTAACAGCACCTGCGGACCTTCAACCATTACCTATGCATCAGGTCCAATTAATCAGGTTATCAATGATAATTCGTGCAGTTACGCCTCCGCAGCAACGTATACTGTACCGTTTCCTCCTGCTGCTGTGCATAACTTAAATAGTACATCAACCTTTCAATGGACGGCAAATCCTGCTGTAGCAATTCCCAATGCCACCACCAGTT
>CAMBRL010000134.1 GCA_945870105.1 Chitinophaga pinensis | reverse complement strand
TATTGTTAGTTGTTCCAACCACACGTGCTACAACATAAATAGCTCCGTCAGCAGGATCAACCCAGATACAGTGACCATGGTTATCACCTGAAGAGCCGCTATTAATCCATGTAGCCCAACGCAACGCAATCGGGTCAATAATCAGGGTTTGTGCTGCATCAAAAGCACCGATTTCAAATTTTATAGTATTGTTGCCGGTTACAATGTATTGCGATGTAACAGCTTTTTTCTCTCCTTTAACTTTCTGGTAAGCAACAGGCGCAGGCAAAGTCATGTCACCAACGCTGGTTTCCAAAACAAGTGAACCATCACTTTGCTTGGTTACTTTTGAAATTCCGTCAAACTGAAGAACAATATTATCTTTATTAAAGCCGGGCTTGCAAATCATATCATACTCCAGACTTCCTTCGGCTGAAGGATAATAACGCACATCTACATTAGTATATACATTGTGATACCAAACCTCCTGATAATTGGCTGCATCTGTTTTTGATTTTGAAGCCTCTGAAGAGAAGTAGTTGAAAACATCTTTGTGTTTTGATTTGCTTTCAATAGTCATAGAAGGTGAGCTATTGACAAACTTCAACATCCATCCGTGACCTTTTACCTTTACCTTAGGCTCACTGAAAAATCCACCTTGACGGATGGCTTCCTCTTCTCTCATCCCCTGATCAAAACGGGCGCTAATACCTGCAGAATCATAAGTACCTACCAACATACCTTCTGAGGTAGCCAATGCCTGCCCTAAAGAAAATTCAGCGCGGTAATGAATATCAGAAGACCACTGACCTTTGTTTTCAGTAAAGTAAATCTGTTTTTCATAAAACTCAAGCAAACTCTTTACATCAGCGCTTATTTCGCTGGATTGCTGGGCAACAGCATTTTGAAGACCTAAAGTCATCAAGACGGCTGCCACTGCTAATTGAAGAATGTTTGATTTTTTGTGGGTAGAGTTTGTTTTTGTCATATTCTTTTTGATTTGCAAACTACTTTTTGTCTTTAAAACATGGCTTGTAACGACATATATAAATTAATGTTGCTGCGAACACCTTTAATTAATGAATGTTTTTTAAATATATGGTTCATACACCTCTGCAAAATTCTGCATTAGTCGAACTTAATTCGGGTTTAATTGATAAAAAGCGCAAATTTATCGATAAACTACGTAATTCCAAATTAAATCAATGTGAATTAAATTTTCGATAAACGACCATTTATCGCAAAACGTTCAAAAAAAAGTAATCAAGGGGGATTTAGATTAGTTCACACCAATCATTATGAACTTCAGCTTGGTAAGTTCAGAGAAAATTTGTCCGGCATCAAGCATGTCCTCATCATCGTCTTCGTATCGCCAGTGCACTTCAACCTCACAATTACCGTCAACAATGGTTTCCAGCTTTCTGAATACATTGTAAATAACACGTGAAGTTCCGGTGTTCATGTACTCCAGATCTACAATAACTTTGGTATGAAGTTTTGGATTTTGGCAGTACTCCTCAACTATATCAACCAATTCCTTATAAAACTCCTGTGGATCTTCGGGATGCGATTGCCCCACAATGGTAAGTGAACCGATTTCGGGATCAAATTCAATGTATGGTGAATTTGAGGTTGGTTTTATAGTAAAACGAGAAGCCATGATTTATAATGCAAATGTAATATTTATTTTATAGCATTAATTTTTGTTTAATATAAGTCTCAATCCGGATATTTTGACGTAAATACCAAAAACTAAAAACATATTTTTGTCCCGCACACACATGATAGGCAGCATTTTTCTTTCCTTACATCATTTTTTCAGCAGGAACAAAACAGTTTTCTTTATTACTGTTGCAGCTCTTTTTGCTTTAGTCGGCTATTTTGCAAGTCGCCTGCAATTTGAAGAAGACATCAGCCGGATGATACCAACGGATGAGAAAACCAACCGCGCTTCTTTCATCCTCCGTAATTCAAAATTTGCAGACAGACTGGTTTTAAATATTTCGCAAGTTGATACAGCAGCTGAGGCAAATCCTGACCAACTTACTTCCTATGCCGAAGCCTTGGTTCAGCAATTAGACAGCATTTACAAACCTTCTCACATCAGTGAAATTACAGCAACCGTTCCCGAAGATTTGATGCTTCAGGTGAATAGTATTTTTTACAATAACCTACCGCTGTTTCTGGAAGAAAAAGATTACGCAAAGATTGACAGCATGTTAGTCGCGGAGAAAGTGGATGAGGTAATGGATAAAAATTACAAAACACTCATCTCCCCTACCGGGTCTTTTCTGAAACAAAATATTTCGCGCGATCCGCTTGGGCTCACTTACATTGCTTTGGGGCGTTTGCAGTCGTTGCAATTCAACCACAGTTATGAGATTTACAATGGTTATATGATGAGCAGTGATATGAAACATCTTATCCTGTTTGTTTCTCTTTCTCATCCTTCTAACGAAACATCTGAAAACGGAATACTGATTTCAGGAATTGCAAACCTTGCTGATAGTCTTTCAAAAATTACACCTGAAGTAAGAGCAGAATATTTTGGTGGCGCTGCTATGGCAGTTGCTAATGCTGAAAGAATTAAGAAAGACATTACACTAACAGTAAGCATTGCATCAATTGTGCTGGTGTTGGTGATTAGTTTGTTCTTCCGCAGAAAATTTATTTTTCTGGTTATTCTGTTGCCGGTGGCTTTTGGTGGTTTGGCTTCATTGGCTTTATTGTTTTTAATTAAAACAAAAGTTTCTGCCATTGCCCTGGGAGTTGGCTCTGTGTTGATGGGAATTACGATTGATTTCTCGCTACACATTTTCACACATTACAGACATACACGTTCTGTTGAACGAGTGATAAAAGATGTGGCGCAACCTATGTTAATGAGCAGCTTTACAACAGCAGCTGCATTTCTTTGTCTGCAATTTGCTAACTCAGAAGTATTACGCGATTTGGGCTTGTTTGCGGCACTTAGTATTATCACTTCAGCCTTGTTTGCAATATTTGTTTTGCCTCAAATATTGCATTTGTTTGACAAAAAAGGAGAAACCGCAGAACAACAGGAGACTTTTATTGACCGGCTTTGCGCTTATCCTTTCCATCAAAACAAAATTTTGATAGCAGCAGTTGCTGTGTTTACGGTAATTGCATTTTTTTTCATTGGAGAAATTCAGTTTGAAGGCGACATGACGCGCATGAATTACGTACCCGAAAAATTGCAAAAAGCAGAAGAAAATCTCAACCGTGTCAATAATTATTCGCTGAAATCAGTGTTCCTTGTTTCGTCAGGAAAAAACATTGAAGATGCATTGCAAGCAGGAGAACAAAACCGAACGATAGTTGACAGCCTCATAAATCTTGGTGTAGTAAAAAAAGCTGCTACGCCCGGTTTGTTGCTGATGTCAGATTCAATGCAGCAGAAAAAGTTGGAACGCTGGAACGCTTTCTGGACAGGAGAAAAGAAAGAGTTGCTGAAAAGTAACATTGCACAATCTTCCGCGAAATACAAGTTCAGTTCTTCTGCATTTGAAGCATTTTACAATCAGCTCAATAAAAATTTCGAACAACTTTCTTCTGCTGAAAGCGACACGTTAAAAAAACTATTTCTACGCGAATATATTTCCGAAACAGAAGATATGACTGCGGTTATAACCTTGCTGAGCGTTGAGGAAAAAGACAAGGCGCAAGTTTATGCCGCATTTGAGGAAAAAGAGAACATTGATATTCTGGATAAAAAATACCTGACCGACCGTTTTGTTGAAATTATTAAAAGTGATTTCAACACCATTCTCTTGCTTTCGTCAGCGTTGGTTTTTATAACCTTCCTTGTTTCATATGGAAGAATTGAATTGACGTTACTCACCTTTATTCCGATGGCAATAAGTTGGATTTGGATACTCGGAATTATGAGCATTTTCGGACTGAAATTCAATATCATTAACATTATTGTTTCCACATTTATTTTCGGATTGGGTGACGACTACAGCATTTTTACCATGAACGGAATGCTGGAAGAATACAGAACAGGAAGAAAGAATTTAGCTTCTTATAAAACTTCTATTTTCCTTTCTGCATTCACAACAATTATTGGAATTGGAGTTTTAATTTTTGCAGAACATCCAGCATTAAAATCAATTGCTGCAATTACTATTACCGGAATGGTTTCGGTGGTGATAGTTTCGTTCACTATTCAACCTTTATTATTCAATTGGTTGATAGGAAGCAGAAAGGAAAGAGGCATTTATCCACTGACTACAAAGAGCATTGTTAAAACCATTACAGTATGGACAACCTTAATGACAGGTGTTCTGTTTATGATACTTATAGGGCCGTTTGTTTATGCACTGATATTCCTTCCGCTTAAAACCAGAAAAAATATTTATCAATGGTTCTTTTTTAAGACTTCCACTGTATTTATTCACATCACTTTCCCCTGGAAATTTAAACTGAATAATCTGCATGGCGAAGACTTTAAAAAGCCAGCGATTTTGATTTGCAACCACATGTCGCTCATTGAAACTCCGTTGGTAAAAATGCTTTATCCTAAGTTGATTTTTCTCACCAACAAGTGGGTGATGAAAACGCCACACTTTGGTCCTATTGCGCACATGGCAGACTTTTTTGATGTGGAAGATGGTTCGGAAGAAGTGATGAAAAAGCTGAGAGAAAAAATGAACGATGGATATTCGTTGGTCATATTCCCGGAAGGCACACGTTCGTATGATTACAAAATCCATCGCTTCCATCGAGGTGCATTTTATATGGCTGAGGAAATGCAGGTGGATATAATTCCTATTCTGTTCCAGGGAACAGGAGAATTTTTGAGAAAGCATACTATTTTCGGCAAAGCAAATACAGTAAGCACAAACATTCTTCCGCGCATAAAACCGGGTGATGAACGCTTTGGTGTTGGTCATCGTGAGCGGGCAAAAAAGATTACAGAATATGTTCGCGAACAATATGCATTGATAAGAAAACAAGAAGAAACTCCTTCTTATTATCGCAAAAAAATAATTGAGAATTACATTTACAAAGGACCAGTACTTGAGTGGTATCTGCGTGTGAAAATAAGGCTGGAAGATGATTACAAAATGTTTAATGAACTAGTTCCTGAGAAGGCTGTAATCACTGACATAGGCTGCGGTTACGGCTTTTTACCCTACATGCTCTTTTATCTTAGCGAAGACCGTAAAATAACAGGCATTGATTACGATGAAGAAAAAATTGAAGTGGCCAATAATTGCTTTGCAAAAACTGAACGTATCAATTTTGTAAATGGTGATGCATCAACAATGAAGTTTGAGAAAAGTGATGTGTTTATTCTTGCTGATATGTTGCATTACCTTACTCCCGAACAACAACAATCGTTGCTTGAAAATTGTGTTGCTGCATTAAATGAAAACGGAATAATTATTATCCGTGATGGAGATCGTGATTTGCAGGAAAGGCATAAAGGAACAAAGCTTACCGAACTATTCTCCACAAAAATTATTGGCTTTAATAAGACACAAAATCAATTGCATTTTATTTCACGCAATGAGATAGAAGTCTTTGCTGCAAAGCACAACCTGAAAGCAGAAGTGATTGACAATACCAAGTTGACTTCTAATATTGTGATGGTGTTGAGGAAAAACTAAACTACTTCACCTCCTGCATCAACTTCCGCATCAACGGTGAAATTACAATCAGAATTACCCCTGCAATAATTGCATACAACGCAAACGTTTTATAGCCTTCGGTATAGGAAATCAGTTTGTCCATTGCCGTTGCATTTTCAATATCAGACACAATACTTGCGCCAAATAGCCCTGCAACGTATTGCCCATAGGCGCTGGCAAGAAACCACATACCCATCATTATTCCCTGCAAGCGTGCGGGAGATAATTTTGTCATGATGGATAAGCCGATTGGTGATAAACACAATTCGCCCAGTGTAACAATAAAATAGGCAAGGGTGAAAATATCCAGTGACGTCATTCCGCGCAGATCAGCAAAGAAGCGGGTTGCATAAAATGTATAAAATGCAAAGCCAAGAAATAGAAATCCGAGACCGAATTTTACTACTGTGTTAGGTTCAATCTTTTTCTTTGCCATCGCAATCCAAATCAAGCCAAGCAGAGGAGCAAAGATGATAACGAACAAAGAGTTTGCAGCATTGTTTACTCCGTTAGGATCTAATGTTAATGAGCCGAATAATTTATCGCCTACGTTGTTAGCAGCAAAGATGCTGAGTGAGCCACCAGCTTGTTCAAATATTGCCCAGAAGACAACGGAGAATAATATGAATAACAAAGCAGCGATTAATTTCTTTACTTCTGCTGCTGTGTGTTTAGTCATTTCGTAACCAAGATACAGCAAGCTGAAAGGGCCAATGATGTACATGAACCAGTCAGTATATTGTGTGTTGGCAACCATTTTCATGATTAGAGGAACTACAGCCAATGCGCCAATATAAACCAGGTACTCGTACCACTTTTTATTGTTCTCTGCATTCTCACCATTAGCTGCTTCAAAAGGAGAAAGACCGATCGGACCCATTGACTTTCTGGTGTAAGTGAATGTAATTAAACTGATAGTCATAACCACAGCAGCAAGAGCAAACGCAACGTTCCAGGTAAGGTGTGGCGGAACAATGCTAGTAAGAAAAGTTCCTTTGCCGATGGCGATACAAGCATAGCCGCCAAGCAAAGCGCCTACATTGATACCTGAATAGAATAATGAAAACCCTGCATCTCTTCTTACATCACCGTTTTTGTAAAGTGCGCCAACCATTGTGGAAATATTTGGTTTGAAAAAACCTGTTCCGATAATATTAAAGCTGATGCCGAGGAAGAAAAACTGTTTTGGGTCAACAGCCAGAATGCAACTTCCGGTTATCATTAATAAACCGCCCCAGAAAAGAGATTTGCGAAAGCCTAAAATTTTATCAGCAAACAAACCACCGATGAAGGTAAAGGCATAAACAAAGGCTTGTGTAGCGCCATATTGTAAGTTGGCCACTTTCTCATCCATGAATAATTGGTTAATCATGAAAAAGGTGAGCATGCCGCGCATTCCGTAAAAACAAAAACGTTCCCACATTTCGCTGAAGAATAAATACCATAATTGTTTAGGGTATTTGCCTTCGAAGTTTTGGATCTGGTCTAAGGTGAGGTTCTGTTGCATGGTTTAAATAATAAAGTGCTTAAATATAAAATGGCCCTTCGACTACGCTCAGGGTGACAGTACTTTTAAGGGTGACGCTATTTATTGAACATTATTTTCTTTCATAACACCGTTCAGCCATTTGAGCATCAGGAAGAGTAATACTGCTGCAACGGAGACCAAACCGAAATTGAGGAGGAAGAAATCTTTTTTGTCTTCGGTGGTTTCCCAGAGGCCGGAAAGCATTCCAGATAATTTATTTCCTACGGAGATTGCAAGGAAAAATCCGCCCATCATTAAAGCTGTAATCCTTGGAGGCGAAAGTTTAGAAACCAATGATAAACCCATTGGAGATAAACATAACTCCCCTACTGTTATTACTCCGTACGAAGCAATCAACCACCATGAACTTGCTTTTGATGCTAAATCATGGCTGGCAGAAACTGCGCCTACCATTACCAAAGCTGAAAGCGCAGTTATGACTAAACCGATTGCAATTTTTGTAGGAGTGCTTGGTTCTTTTTTTCTGCTTCGTAACAAACCGAAAACACCCACTACTAAAGGAGTAAGCACAACTACCCAAAACGGATTGATAGATTGATATAATTCTGTTGAATATAATTTAAGGTCAGAGCCTTTTGGCGGAACATCAGCAGGTGCAAGTGTTTCAAAATATTTTCTTGACTTCTCTAATTGTCCGATTTGATTAGCATAAGCACCTTTCGCGGTTAGCTCTTCCAATGTTTGTGAAGGCATGTTTTTTTCTGTTTCACGCATGGCAGCAATCTCGGAATCAAAGGTTGTTTGGTCGGCAGAAACAATATCGTTGTTTACAACTATCTGCGCCATTCCTATTTCGTTGGCAATGCCTGAAACACTTTCGGACATTTTGCGGTCGGTGTGGTCTTCTGCCCAAACAGTCAACGCATCACCATTCTGGTGGAAGATGGCGAAGAATAGAATAACACAGGAGAAAACGGCAAGCAATGCTTTGATGGCACGGCTCTCTTTTGCTTCGGATGTAAAGGCTAAATAAATAAAGAAGCCGATTACGGGGATGCAGCCTGCAATGAATGCATCGTTGGTATCGGTGCCAAGAAAATTTCCGGGAATGAGATAACCCAATATGCCGAATACAAACATGGGCAGAACGGTTAATCCAAGAATTTTGAGGGTTGACATATCACCGTCTCTTACCGGTTTAATTATATCAACGTGTTTAATGTGTTTTGTACCCAAAATAAAAATAGTTACACCTACTAACATTCCCACTCCGGCTGCCGCAAAGGCATAGCCCCAACCGTAATTGATGCGCATGTAGGCGGCAACAAAATTGCAGATGAAGGCACCAAGATTTATACCCATGTAAAAGATATTATAGCCCGAATCTTTTTTGTCTTTGAGTTCATCGGTGCTGTAAAGATTTCCAACAAGGGTTGAAATGTTTGGTTTAAAAAAACCATTGCCGAGAATGATTAAAAACAGGGCGATGAAAAATGTTGTGTTGCTGTGAACGGAGAGTAAAAAATATCCCGCAGCCATCATTAAGCCGCCTGAGATGATGGACCTGCGGTAGCCTAACAACCTATCGGCAAGGAGGCCGCCAATAAAAGGTGTGAGGTAAACCAAACCAAGATAGGTTCCATAGATGTCTGATTTTTTTCCGGGAGAGAAACCCATGCCGCCATTGTTCCAGCCATCGAGCATATAGAGTGAGAATATGCCGAGCATTAAATAATAACCAAAGCGTTCCCACATTTCGGTGCCGAATAGTACCCATAGTCCTTTTGGATGTTTTGCTGAATTTGTTTCGCTCATATCTTTTTGGTTTTAATTTTTTTGCCCTTCGACAAGCTCAGGGTGACCTAACTTTTCTTCAAGGCTGCTAATGTAAATTTTTTAACAAGATTCAGTGTGATAAAAATTATTTGTATCATTGTTGCAACGTTGAATGACAAAAATACTTTGAGTTTATGAGTGAAGATAATTCAATTAAACCGGTGCAGCCTTTGCTGATGGAAGCAGGGAAAGACACGCCTTTTGTGTCGTTTGATAATGTTACGGGTAAGCTGGAACTTACGGGACGTTCGTTTCCGCTGAATGCAAAGGGGTTTTATATTCCTGTGCTGGACTGGCTGGACCGCTACTCGAAAGATGCTGCCGCGGAAACTACTTTTCTTTTTAAACTGGAATATTTTAACACGCCTTCAAGTAAGTGTATTACTGATATTCTGAAAGTTCTGAAACTGATGCGTGATGCCGGAAAAAAGGTAACGGTGCTTTGGTATTACGAGGAGGATGATGTGGATATTCTGGACTTAGGTCATGTGTTCTCACGGACGATTGATTTGCCGTTTGAGTTTAAGGAGTATAACTAAAGTCATAGATAGCTAAAACAAAAAAGTCCCCTCGCCTATGGCGAGGGGACTTTTTATTTTGGGTGGATGATGGGGCTCGAACCCACGACCCTCGGTACCACAAACCGATGCTC
>CAMBRL010000133.1 GCA_945870105.1 Chitinophaga pinensis | reverse complement strand
CTCCCAACCTGTTATGCCACCACCAACAATCAGAAGCAGAACAAAAATGATTACTACTTTTTTAAGGAATGATGATTTCCCTTTCTTTTTAGCTGCCATTTATTTTACTCGTTTAGCAACTGCAAAAAGTGAACATCACCCCAACTTTTACCTGCTTTAACCCAACGCTTCTTTGTGCCGACAATTTGAAAATTATGTTTTTGAAAAAGCGCAATACTTCCTGTATTCTCTGCCCCTATGTCGCAAAAAATCTGATTTAAGTTTAAGGTATTGAAAGCATATTTAATTAAAATATCCAAGGCTTCACCCGCATAACCTTTTCTCCGGTGTTCGGCAGCAGATATAAGAATACCGATACCTGCACGCAGATGCAAAGGATTGAAATCGTACAAATCAATACAACCGATTGCATTTTTATTTTCTGTTTCAATAATCAGGCGCAATTGCTTGGTGGTGTAAATATCCAAATGTGCGCTTGACAAATACTGTTTTATCACTTCTTTTGAAAACGGAGTAATGGTGTTACTCACGTGCCAAACAGTGGTGTCGTTTTCCCATTCGTAAAGCAGATTTGCATCCGAAGGTTCAACAGCTCTTAGTTTTATTCTTTCTCCTTGTAAAATCATCTATAATTCTATTTCTCCTTTAAAAACGAACTGTGCGGGACCTTCGAGCCATATATCTGTGAATGAATTTCCTTGCTGAGCTTTATATTTCACTTTCAAACTTCCGCCCGGAACGGCAATTGAACATTCTTCTTTTCCATTTGCCAAACCCGCTGAAACTACTGCCAAAGCAGAAGCTGTAACTCCTGTTCCGCATGAAAGCGTTTCTTCTTCCACACCGCGTTCGAAGGTGCGGACATTCAATATTCCATCTTTCAATTCTACAAAGTTCACATTGATGCCTTTTGCAGCAAACGGTTCACTTCTTCTTATTTTTCGTCCTTCAGCAAACACATCTACTTCTGAAACTTTGTCAACAAACCTGACAAAATGTGGCGAGCCCGTGTCAAGAATAAAATCATTCGTTGACTTTTCAATTGTCGAAACATCTTTCATTTTCAGGCTTACTATTCCGTTTTCAAAGATTGCGGCTTCGTGTTCGCCATCTATGGCAATAAATTTTGCACTATTTTTTATCACACCTAAAAACGCAGCAAACGCAACAATACAGCGCCCTCCATTGCCGCACATGGTACTTTCATTTCCATCGGAATTAAAATACACCATACTAAAGTCATAGTCTTTTACGTTCTCTAATAAAATCATACCATCTGCACCAATGCCAAATCTTCTGTCGCAAAGTTTTTTAATAGTGGTAAAATCAGGAATAAACTTTTTATCACGATTATCAATCATGGTAAAATCATTACCGGTTCCCTGGTATTTATAGAAAGTAATCATCATAAAAACCTATTATTCATTAACATTTTTTAAGACTGACATCAGAACCCAACGGCACGCTTCTTGTTAATTTTGTAATCACAAAAAATAAAGTCCAAAGTTAAACCTTAAAATAAATATAGCACATGAAAAAGTTGCTGAGTTTATTTATAGCTGCAATTGCCGGAGGCTTTGCAGCTTTAAGTATTTACAATTATGTAAACCCGCAGCAAACTGCTTATTACAGTACTGGCGGAGTTCAAAACGCCAAACCTGTAAATTTTGCAGTTACTCCGCCCGAAGTTGGTATTGATTTTACAACTGCTGCTGAAATGTCGGTGCATGGCGTGGTACACGTGCAAACTATATATCAGCAGGAGGCAAACAATTCCTTTGATTTCTATGATCCATTTCGTAATTTCTTCCAAGGACATGGCGGTCAACAACAAAAATTTCAGCCACAGGTGGCAAGCGGTTCAGGAGTTATTATATCTGAAGACGGATTTGTGGTAACCAATAATCACGTGGTGGAAGGCGCTGAACAGGTTGAAATTACATTAAACGACAATAAAAAATATCAGGCAAAAGTTATCGGAACCGATCCGACAACCGATTTAGCTTTATTAAAAGTTGATGCACACGATTTACCTTATGTTACTTACGGAAACTCTGATGATTTAAAAGTGGGGCAATGGGTATTGGCAGTTGGAAACCCGTTTAACCTGACCTCAACAGTTACAGCCGGTATTGTAAGTGCAAAAGGTAGAAACATCAATATTAATCAGGAGCAGTTTGCGATTGAATCATTTATTCAGACTGATGCTGCCGTAAATCCCGGAAACAGTGGAGGAGCTTTGGTAAACAGTAGCGGTGAACTTGTTGGGATTAATACCGCTATTGCTTCTCAAACAGGTTCATATTCCGGCTATTCATTCGCTATTCCAGTGAATATTGCCCGTAAAGTAGTGGATGATTTGATGGAATTCCGTGAAGTGCAACGTGCTTTTATTGGTGTGAGCATCAGAGATATAGACTCACAATTAGCAGATGAGAAAAACATTAATGTGCAGAAAGGTGTTTATGTTAACGGACTTACTGATGGAGGAGCAGCAGCAGAAGCAGGAATAATAGAAGGTGATATTATCACTCATATTGCAGACCATACTTCAGACAATGTGCCGCAACTACAAGAAATGATAGCCCAGTATCGTCCGGGAGATAAAATTCCGGTAACGGTTTTGAGAGACGGAAAAGAGAAAACGTTCAATGTCGTTCTTAGAAATAAAAATGGTGATACCGAACGGATTGTAAAAGACCTGAGCCAAAATATTACTGTTCTTGGTGCAGATTTTGAGCCGGTGAGCAAAGAAGAAATGACCAAGCTTAAAATTGACAAGGGCATGAAAGTAATGGGGCTTACAGGCGGAAAACTGCGCAGTGCAGGAATAAAAGAAGGGTTTATCATCACCAAAATTGATGGCAAACCGATTAAAACAAAAGAAGATATCAGCTTGGCGCTGGAAAATAAAAAGGGAGGGGTTTTGATAGAAGGTATTTATCCTAATGGCTTTAAAACATATTATGGTTTTGGTTTGTAAATTTCTGTTTTAAAGTCGGGAAAGGCTCTGCGAAAGTGGGGCCTTTCTCATTTTTATCCTGTTTAAACATTAACCTTAATTTGGGTGTTGTATCATAAGTATATTTTCATACTTTTGTGCGCCCTAAAAAAGCGTTCACATAGAATTAACATAGTTCTTACCATAATTTAAAAAGCAAAGGAGATTTTTCAATGAGGCAGCTAAAGATTACCAAATCGATTACCAACCGCGAAAGCCAGTCGTTAGACAAATATTTACAAGAAATAGGACGTGAGGAACTTATCACCGCAGAAGAAGAGGTAATTTTAGCGAAGAAAATCCGTGATGGCGATCAGGCCGCATTGGAGAAGTTGACCAAAGCAAACTTACGTTTTGTGGTTTCGGTTGCTAAACAATATCAGAATCAGGGATTAAGTCTTCCCGATTTGATTAACGAAGGAAACCTTGGTTTGATTAAAGCGGCAACCCGCTTTGACGAAACGCGTGGTTTTAAATTTATTTCTTACGCTGTTTGGTGGATCCGTCAATCTATTTTGCAGGCGTTGGCTGAACAATCACGTATTGTTCGTTTGCCGCTTAACCAGGTTGGCTCACTTAACAAAATCAATAAAGCATTTTCAAAATTAGAGCAGGAATTTGAGCGCGCCCCAACAGCTGAGGAGTTAGCAAAATTGCTGGAGATACCTGAAGACAAAGTGGCTGACACCATGCGCGTTTCAGGCCGTCACGTATCCATGGATGCGCCTTTCCAGGTGGGTGAAGACAATAACCTGCTGGATGTATTGGTAAATCCTGATGCACCGAAAACCGACAGTTTTTTGATGACTGAGTCATTGCAAAAGGAAATTGAGCGCTCACTTTCAACATTGACAGAAAGAGAAAGTGATGTGGTTCGTTTATTCTTCGGCATCGGCATTCCGCACGGGCTCACACTGGAAGAGATTGGTGCTAAGTTTGACTTAACCCGCGAACGTGTTCGTCAGATTAAGGAGAAAGCTATCCGCAGACTGCGCCACACGTCAAGAAGCAAACACCTGAAAGCATACCTCGGCTAATCTTCAACCGAAATGATTATAAAAACAGGCACAGAAAAAACTGATTTTGGTTTTGTCTGTGCCTCTTTATTTTAACCAAAACACAACAAACAAATAAACATGTCAACTGAAACAACTGCATCTGTAAACAGAACATCTAAAAAAGGCTACGAAGCCGAACTCAAAGAATGGATACGCTACGAGAAAGCCGCTACCGAACTGATTAAAACAGTTTGTGATTTGTGGTTAGACAAAAGCGTGGAACTGATTGTTTTCAGACGCGAGCTTTACAACAAAAGCATCAGCGAAATTCTGGACATTCATGACTATGCGAACAAGATTGTACGCAAGCCCATCAGCATTATGGATACACTGCTGATAGCAAAAGAAATTGCAAAGCTTGACCTCTCCCCTGCCCGTATTGACTTGGGAAAACTTACCAACGAGTGGATACAGGAAAAAACATCATTTGAAAATGAAACAGCATTTGCCAACAATAAATTAGTTGATTTCATCGGAAAAGAAAAACGTGTGCTGGAGCCAAAAGATGTAGTTCTTTATGGTTTCGGGAGGATTGGAAGACTGGCTGCACGCGAACTGATTACACAGGCAGGTAAAGGTGAACAACTGCGCCTTCGCGCTATTGTTACCCGCAGCAATAGTGATGCTGACATTATTAAACGTGCTGACTTATTAAGAACCGATTCTGTTCACGGTCCTTTTCCGGGAACTATTGATGTTGATTCGGCAAACAAAGCGCTTATCATCAACGGACATTTTGTTCAGATGATTGCTGCCAACAATCCTGAGGATATTGATTACACTGCTCACGGTATTGATAATGCTTTAGTGATTGACAACACCGGTGTTTCACGCGACCGCGATGGTTTGGGAAAACATTTGAAAGCTAAAGGTGTTGCGCAGGTTTTATTGACTGCTCCAGGCAAAGGCGATATTCCAAACATTGTTCACGGGGTTAACCAGGAGAAATTTGACATTAAGAAAGAGAACATTTTTTCTGCTGCTTCGTGCACAACCAACGCTATTGTTCCTGTATTGAAAGTGATTGAGGATACATTGGGTATTCACCACGGACACATTGAAACTATCCACTCTTATACCAACGACCAAAATCTGCTGGACAACTATCACAAAAAATACCGCAGGGGCCGCTCGGCTGCTTTGAACATGGTTATTACCGAAACCGGTGCAGGAAGTGCTATTACCAAAGTTATTCCGGGATTGAAAGGTAAGTTTACTGCCAATGCAGTTCGCGTACCAACGCCTAATGTTTCGCTGGCTATTTTAAATCTTACTGTAAACCGCGAAACCAGCAAAGAAGAAGTGAATGCTATTTTGCGTGAGGCTTCACTAAACGGTGATTTGGTAGAACAAATTCAGTATTCATATTCCAACGAGTTGGTTTCTTCTGACATTGTCGGAAATCATTGTGCTTCGGTGGTTGACAGTCCTGCAACGCTTATTTCGGACGACAAAAAAAGCACCGTTATTTATGTATGGTATGATAACGAGTATGGCTACACCCGTCAGGTTATCCGCTTATCAAAATACCTTGCTGACGTTATAAGATTGAGGTATTACTAAAATCAACTAACACACAAAGAAGCCCTTGCTTTCAGGCAGGGGCTTTTTATTTTAAGATATATTTGTCCCATGGAACTATCACCAACACGCAAAACCGAGATTGTTTTCGGAATTCACCCCGTTATTGAAGCAATAAAATCAGGTAAAGAGATTGATAAAATTGTTTTGCAGAACGGGGTTAAAAGCCCTCAGATGGCAGACCTGCATCAACTGATTAAGACAGCCAACATCCCTTTTCAATATGTTCCGTTGGAGCGCATTAACCGCATTACTTTTAAGAACCATCAGGGCGTGGTGGCTATTATGTCGCCTGTGGTGTATCATAAACTGGAGAACATTTTGCCCGAAATTTTTGAGCGTGGCGAAACTCCCCTTCTTGTTATTCTTGACGGCATAACCGATGTGGGCAACATGGGAGCTATTGTGCGTACAGCCGAGTGTGCCGGTGTTCACGCCATCATTATTCCCGACAAAGGCTCGGCACAAATTAATTCACATTCTATTAAATCATCGGCAGGGGCTATGTTTAAAATACCTATTTGCCGGGCTTCGTCACTGAAAGAGGTGGTGCAACTGCTGCGCAACAGCGGCCTGCAAGTGGTAGCCTGTACCGAAAAAACCAAAGACGCTTATACTACGGTTGACTATACCGTGCCCACGGCTTTTGTAATGGGCTCTGAGGAAACAGGTATCTCCAACGACATCCTGCGCAATGCTGATAAGCTGGTGGCTATTCCGCTGGCAGGCGAAATATCATCACTTAATGTATCGGTTTCGGCAGGGGTGGTATTGTATGAGGCGGTGAGACAGAGGGGGAAGTAAGGACTGATTGACCTAAGGCCAATTGACCTGAATTAGTAATTTTCAAACATCTTTTCAAGATTCAAAAGCTTCTTTGCTTCGATACCCCGCGACCTGAAAAGACCGTTTTCTGAAACTGATTCGCCCTGAGACGGGCTATTGCATCGCGGAAGCTACTACGCTTTATATCCCTGCGCACCATCAGGTCGGTGAAGTTTCAGCGCTTCAATACCTCGCGAACCATCCAATGGGTATAAGCATCACCCCCCTCAATACCTCGCGAGCTATTGAATAGGCGAAGCTTCATTGGTTCAACACCTCATGAGGTATTGGGTCAAAGAGGCTTCTTTGCCTCAATACCTCGTAAGGTTAGACATAAAAAAAGCCCATTCTATAAGGGTTTCAGCATTTTTACCTATACACCGACTGGTGTATAGGTAAACTGATATAAAAAAGAGAAGCCTCATCGCCTATAGCGATGAGGCTTCTCTTTTTTATAAACTCAATTCCCCTACTCCATCTCCGTAATCTTCAGCGTAACACTTCTCTCGTTGCTAAGCAAACGCACCATATAAACACCTGCACTCATGCCGCTGCCTTTGGCACTGAAGTTCAGCTCGTGGCTGCCCACACTTTGTATGCCGTTAACCAAAGTAGCCACGCGCTCACCTACAATGTTAAACACCTCTAACACAACAGGGCTTTTGCCGTCCGCGAAATAAGCAATGGTAGTAGCATTGCGGTAAGGATTAGGATAAGCCGCCAGCAAACTGCTGCGCTGCTCATACGAATCAATTCCGGTGGTAAAGATGTTTACGTCATACGTAACGCTGTCCACATCACCGCTGCAATGGTTGGTAACGTAAAGCGTAACATCGTAATTGCCATCCACAGGGTAAACGTGCGTTGGGTTTTGTGCCGATGAAGTTGTTCCGTCACCAAAATCCCAGCTGAAAATACCGTTTACATCGGGTGTATTAAAAAAGTGAACCGTAGTTCCGCTTACCGAATACGAGAACTGCGCATCAGGCTCAGTTGCCGGAGTCTGCATAGTAAGTGTTATAGGCGCAACAACGGTGTTGTTGTTTTCATTGGTTTCTAAAAAGTTGTTGTTAGGGTCGGTAGTTGAAACCACATAGTAATCACCGTTGCAGATGTCCGCAGGAAACTGAATATCCATACCCTCCAGCCCCTGACTGTAAATATCAAGGTTGCCGGTATAAATTCCCTGGTCATTACCACAACCGCTAACCACACCAAAGGGTGCGTTAGGAATATCAGCCATAGTAAGCGTATCACCATTTTCCTGATCAATACACCAGCCGAAATTGTTGCTGCAATCACCCAGATTAATCAGGCAGAAGCTCACCTTTTCTCCTTCTGCAATCATATCCCAGTTCAGCGGATTAGGGTCGCCATTATCTCTGCGCACCGAAAACTGCGCCCAGTCATCCACGTGCACGTGACCGTGCGAAGGGTGATACGTCATTGTTCCGGCAGAGCGCGTATAAGAACTCATTGTATTGCCTTCTCTGCGGTAAATAGTTTGATGAATACGTTGTTTAGGATAACTTAAATCGGGACACTGAGTAGTTGAGCAGGGAACAGTTTGGGTTCCGCAAAAGCATGAATCAACACCATGAATTTCCATTGGTCCCCATCCGATGTTAGGAGTTGCATTACTCAAACGCATGTAGCCAACATACTCAGTATGCTCGGCTTCAATAATTGATGCACTTGCCGTCATATCGGGAATAAGGTCGCAGGTATCACTACCATCAGGACAAAGGCAGTTACCTGCATTTGCCAAACCGCACGGACCCGGAGGAGGCAGCGGATCAGGTGGAGGATTTGCACCGAATGTAATGATGAAACTGTTTACTGTCCCTACATCAGCACCCGCCAGATCCTGAACACACAACTGCCATATTCCGTTAGGGTTCATACCTATATTATAGGCATTAAGACTTTGGTCAGGAATAAATGTTCCGGTAAAAGGGGCAAAACCATTAGCAACATAACCATCTTCAGCATCTTCTCTGAAACAGGTAGCGGTGAAATTATCACCATCACCACCATGTGTGTTGGAAAGAATAGCTTCAAAACCAAGCGGTGAACGCAATGTTATTCGCAAGTCACCATCCCATGTATGAGTAATATCAATACAGGCAGTTGTAACCCCCCATGAGGCATTAGCAACAGTTGGCAAACCCGAAACTGTTAAGTCAAAACAGACTTCTGCAGCAGGAGCATCAGGAATAGCACCACCTGTAGTGTTGGTAAACGTTTGCGCCATTGCATTTACAACAAACAAAATGGATGCGAGGGTAAATAGTTTTTTCATTAATTGTATTAAAGATTAGTAATCCGTTAAGTTTTTAACAGCGTGAATTTAGCAAGTATTTATTCAGCTATTGCCTGTATGGGCAAAATATATTTACATTTATGGAAATTTTTCAGCAACACTAAAGCAACAGGTATAACATCAAACATCAACAATCATGATAAAAAATTTACTCCTTATCAGTTCTCTGTTTCTTGTTCAAACTTTCGGTGCAGCAGCACAGGAAACTGAAACCAAAGCAATACCGCAGGCTAAAGTAAATCCCGAAAAGAAAGACGCAACCCACAAACCTAAAATTGGTTTGGGTGCAGGCGTTTTCACCTATTTTGGTGAAGTGCGCGACAATAGTTTTTCGCATCTCTTTACCAGCAGCATGGGCTACGAACTCACCGTTTCACGGAACATATCCAACTCATTTGGTGTTGATTTAAGAGTTATCTACGGTAATCTGAGCGTTAACGAACGCGGTGCAGGCAACAACTTCAATTTCAAATCTGAGGTATGGAACGGAAGTGCCAACCTTGTTTACAATTTTTCAGGGTTGTACAAGAAACAACGTGTTATCCAACCCTTTATTTCTGCGGGATTTGCGTACCTAAGCTTCAATTCAAAAACAGATTTAATCAGTGCAACCGGAATACAATATCACTACTGGAATGATGGAACTATCCGCGACCTTGACCAAGGTGATGTAAATGCAGAGAACGCTGTTAAACTCCAACGCGACTACGAATACGAAACCGATTTACGCGAACAAAACCTTGACGGATTAGGCAAATACAAACAGTTTGCCATCAGCGTTCCTTTGGGTGCAGGTTTCAATATTAAGGTGAGTGACCGTTTCGGAATGAAAGTTTCAACAACCTACTTCCTAAACTTCACCGATTTGATTGATAACATTTCAGATGCCGGTGAAGGTGCACGAAAAGGTAACTCGGCAAACGATAACTTCATGTTCACCAGCATTGGGTTCAGCTATGCATTGTGGAGCGAAGAACCTTTTTCTTCAAAAAGTCACAAAAGCAAAGACGTTGAAAAATACAAACTACCGAAAGATTATTACAACGATGCTGATTTAAGCGATATAAGTGAACTTGACAAAACAGCACCTGCAACACCTGCAAAATCAAATTATGTGCAACCTACTGACGAAGAGTTTGAATCCATGAAAGCTTAC
>CAMBRL010000132.1 GCA_945870105.1 Chitinophaga pinensis | reverse complement strand
GCTGCCGGTGTCTTTCCAACCACTTTTGCCAGCAAAGCAATAATTGCCGCCACATCTTGTTCCGATGTGGTTTCATCTAAACTGATACCAAGCTTGTTGTTTTCATCGTAGCGGAAATTGATGTGATTATTTTCCGCTGCTTCTTTTATCGCTGTAGGATTGGTTTGCGTGGGCAACGAAAAAGTCAGCGTATCAAACCATGTTTTGTTTTCGATGAAGTAACCCAATTTTTGCAGTTCCGCTGCAAGCAATGAAGTCAGCGAATGCACATTTCCTGCAATGCGTTTCAATCCTTCAGGGCCGTGGTAAACAGTGTACATACTTGCCATCACCGCCAACAACGCTTGTGCTGTGCAGATGTTGGAAGTTGCTTTATCTCTGCGGATATGCTGCTCACGTGTTTGCAATGCCATGCGCAAAGCTGAGTTACCGCTTGCATCAATAGAAACACCAATAATACGTCCCGGCAGACTGCGTTTATAATCTTCTTTGCAGGCAAAAAATGCTGCGTGCGGACCGCCATAACCCATGGGAACGCCCAAACGCTGACTGTTTCCAAGAACCACATCTGCGCCCCATTCTCCGGGAGGAGTTAATAAAACAAGGCTCAATAAATCTGATGCAACCGCTACTTTAATTCCTTTTGCATGTGCAGTTTCGGTGAAGGTTTTGTAATCGTTCACACTTCCATCGGCAGCGGGATATTGCAGCAAGGCACCAAACACATTATCATGAAAACTGAAATTGTGTTCATCGCCCACAATCAATTCAATGCCTAATGGCTTGCTGCGGGTGCGCAACACATCTATGGTTTGCGGAAAAATATTTGCCGACACAAAAAACGCTTTTGCATCGCGTTGTTTCACTTCTTTTTCGCGTGTGTTATAAAACATGATCATCGCTTCTGCTGCAGCAGTAGCCTCATCCAGCAAGGATGCATTGGCCATAGGTAAACCGGTTAAGTCCGAAACCATGGTCTGGAAATTCAACAGCGCCTCCAATCTTCCCTGTGCAATTTCGGCCTGATAAGGTGTGTAAGCCGTGTACCAGCCCGGATTTTCCAACACGTTTCTGCGGATGGCAGCGGGAATAATAGTGTTGTAATATCCCTGCCCGATATAGGTTTTAAAAACTTTGTTCTTTCCGCCTACCTCGTTGATGTGTGCACTGTAATCATACTCGCTCATAGGAGCGGGTAAATTCAGTGGCTTTTTAAGGCGGATACCTGCCGGAACAGTTTCGCTGATTAGGGTTTCAATGGAGTCAACACCAATTACCGCAAGCATTTTTTCGGTGTCGGTTTTGCGGGGGCCGGTGTGGCGGTAGAAGAAAGAATCTTGTGTCATTTTTAGGTAGGGGATTTTGAAAAACTGCGCAAAGATAGATTTTAGTTACCTACAACAAATAGCAGTGAAAAGTGTTTTTCAACAGCATTTACACCACCGTAGGATTGCTCTTGTCGTACATATCCTTCACCGAGCCAAAACCGATAACATCGCTCATAATATTATCGTCACTCAGTTCAATTGCTTTCAGCAGTTTATCGTAGCCGAATTTGTCTTTCAGGTTGTAAACCGTTTGGCGCAGCTTATCCTGTTTCACGGTGTCTTCAAATAAATCCAGCACCAGTGCATCGGCAGGCACAAACTTAGAAACCGTTACGCCTATTGCCGAAATGTGGGTGTTAATCAGCGCATCGGAATGATGCGTTTCGCGGAATTTTTTCATCCGCGCTTTTATCAGGTCCAGAATTTTTGTGCCTTCCTGCACTGGGCTTCCGGCATGAATGCGGTCGCTCCACACTTTGTTGTCTTCGTAGTTGATGAACACGGTTATGTCTTTTGCATACACGCCCTGACCTACCATGCGTTTCTCTAACATCATACATAAAGAGACGAGCAGATTTTCCATCGTTTGCACATTCTGCCGTTGCGAAGCCGACACCTGACGCATGGCCTGCATGGTTTTGTATTCGTGAAAATCAATATCCACTTCTTTGAAATTCAAACGGTCGTGCCAATAAATTCCAACCACGCTTTTCAGTGCTGCCCTTAATTTATCCGATGAGGCATAGCGCAATTCCAGCGGAGTTTTTATTCCTGCCTTTATCAGTTGTGCCGAGAGGCCTCCGGCAATTCCGGGCAAATCGGTAAGCTGCAGTTTTGACAAAACTTCGTCAATGTTTTCAGGGAAAATGGTAACCAGTCCATCGGGCTTTTGCAAATCAGTAGCCAGCTTGGCAAGAAAAGCGTTGGGTGCAATGCCTATGCTGCATTGCAGGTAATCGCCCACTTCTTTGCGGATGCGCTGCTTTATTTCACGGGCCAGTTTCAGCGGGTCTTTGTAAACGTGTTTGTAGGTTGTTAAATCCATCATCGCCTCGTCAATGCTTTTAGGATACACCTCTTCGCAATAGCTGCGCAAAATTTTCATAATGCCCACATGAAACTCGCGGTAGCGGGGCGGGTGTGTTTCTAAGGGAATTAAATCGGGGCAAAGTTTTACCGCCTCATTCAGGCGCATACCTGTTTTTACACCAAACTTTTTTGCCTCTATGCTGGGTGCTATTACACAACCGTATTTGCCGGGATACACGCATACCGCCACCGGACGGTTGCGTAAATAATAATTTACCTGCTGCTCGCAGGTGGCAAAAAAGCTGTTCATGTCTATGAACAGGATTAAAGAATCAGCAGACATGATAGAGAAATTTGGAGGGAAGATAGAAATTCCAATCCGCAACTTTTTCACTATTTTTGTAAAAAGAAAAAACAATGGACATCCGACTTTCTAAAATAGAATTGGCCCGAATGATACTTGATTTGGAAAACCAAACAGTTATTAATAAAATTTGGGCTTTAGTTAAAAATGAAACTCCCGATTTCTGGGCACAACTTTCAAAAGAGCAGCAACAGGAGATTGAACTTGGTATTGAACAACTTGACGGAGGGGAAAGAATTGAATTTAAAGAATTCCTGAAGAAGGTTTCATGACAAGGCGTAAAGTTTTTCTGTCACCTTTGGCAGAGAAAAAACTTCTGCTTCTTTTGGAATGGTTAGAAGAAAATTGGTCTTCTAAGGTTAAAGAGGAATTTATTCTAAAACTTAAATCTTCTGTTGAGCAAATTTCAGTTTATCCTGAAAGTTGTATGCAATCAAATTTGAAGAAAGGTCTTTACAGATATGTAATCACAAAGAAAACTTCATTCTATTTCCGAATTGTAAAAACAGATATTGAGATTATTACACTGTTTGACAATCGTCAGAATCCTAAACAAATAAATAAAGAACTAAAAAGTTTCTTTAAGAAGTAAATTTCAATAAGAAATTACTTCACCAACGCCCCGCTCAGCCGCATCAGTTCTGTTTCTGCAACTTTGGCTTCGTAGCGCACATTAACTAAGCGCACCGAGGCGGCATCCAAACTGTTTTGTGCTTCTTTTACCTGCAAGGTGTTAATAGCACCGAGGCGGAAACTCTCTAATGCCACATCGGCATTTTCTTTTGCCAGCGTATAATTTTCTTCTTCCAGTTTCAGTATTTGCTGTGCATTGATAAACGTATTAAAAGCGCGCAGCACGCTGCTCTCCACCGAAAATTTAAGTTCATCAAACAGCAGTTGCGAATTGTTTATTGCTACCTGCGCATTTTTTATTTGTCGCGAGGCATTGCTGCCGTTATAGATATTCCAGCTCAGATACAGCCCCCCGTTAAACCCGAGCATTTGATTCGAAAGCACAATGCCCGCCTGATTTTGTGTGTTCGAAAAATTGTAGTTGGCATTCAGCAGCAAACGCGGGTAGCGTTGCGAGCGCATTTCGCGCAACGCAAATTCATTTCCGAAAATGTTTTTCTGCAAATACTGCAAGCTGTTATTTTGATTGATCACCGAAGTTTTCAAATCGCTGTAAGCGGGTTGGTACGTGATGTCAATGGTTTCGTCCACATCAAAATCGGTGTCAACAGGCTGTGCCAGCAATTTGTTAAGCACAATTTTTTGTTCGGCAAAAAGATTTTGTTGCCGCAGTTGATTTGATTTCTGCGCATTCATATCCACCTTCGCCTGCAGGTAATCCAACTTAGAACCCGAACCTATTTTCCATTTTGCTTCGGCAATTTTCACGCGCTCTTCATACAATTGTAAACTGCTTTCAATCGTGGCGAGCAGTTGTTTTTGTTTTGCCAGTGAATAGTAGGTGTTCATCACTTCGGCCACGGTGTTTTCAATCGCTATTTTCAGATTGATTTCGCTCATGGCGTCAAAGGTTTTCAGCTTGTCGTAGGTGGCAAACATTCTCATGCCGTCAAACAAAGTCCAGTTGAGTGCAACACCCGTTGCAACGCCTGTGGAAACCGCGCCTTTGCGGCTTACTTCGGTTCCGGTGGCAAATTTCTGGTCGGTGTTATTGGCGGCATACGTTCCCGAAGCATTAAAGCTTATCTGCGGCATCATGCCTGCGTTTCCAACGGTTGCATCATTGGCGGCAATTTGTTTTTCGCCCTGCGAAATCAAAATGGAATGATTGTTTTTCAGTGCCAGTTCAATGGCTTTTTCGAGCGTAAGTTTTTCCTGCGCGAAAATGTTTCCCGCAAAAACAAAAAACAAAATTGCGATAACACCAAATCTTTTCATGTATTTTCTTAAGAACTCAACTAATAAATAACGGAAATAATAAAAAGCCGGAATAAGATAAAGTGTAAGTATGAGCGAAAACATCAACCCGCCAATTACTACAATACCCATGCTCATGCGGCTTTTAGCGCCTGCTCCTAGTGCAAGCGCTATGGGTAATGCACCTAGAGCAGTGGCAAGACTGGTCATAAGAATAGGGCGCAAACGGGCGGCAGCAGCTTCGTGTATCGCATCTCTCACACTCTTGCCTTGCTCTTTCAACTGGTTGGCAAATTCCACAATCAGAATTCCGTTTTTGGTTACCAGACCAATGAGCATAATGATTCCTATCTGGCTGAAAATATTCAGCGTCTGATTGAAATACCACAGCGAAAGAACCGCGCCTGCAATAGCCAGCGGAACGGTGAGCATAATGATAAGCGGGTCAATAAAACTTTCAAACTGTGCTGCTAAAATCAGGTAAATCAAAACCAGCGCAAGCAAAAAAGCGAACAGAATGTTAGAAGAACTTTCTTCAAAGTCGCGCGAAGGTCCGGTCAATGCCGAAGAAAATGATTCGTCCAGAATTTTGGTTTCAATTTCGCGCATGGCGTTGATACCGTCAGCAATGGTTTTTCCGGGCGCCAAACCTGCCGAAACGGTTGCACTTTGGTAACGGTTGTAGTGATACAATTGTGGCGGACTGCTGTGTTCTTCCACGTTCACCAGATTATCCATTTGTATCAGCACACCTTTGTTATTCCTCACGTAAATTGATTTTAGGTCAAGCGGCTCGTCCCTGTTTTCGCGGCTCATTTGTCCGATTACCTGATATTGTTTTCCGTTCATGGTGAAGTACGAAAAGCGTTGCCCGCTCAACGCGAATTGCAGCGTTTGCGCAATGTCTAATTCCGAAACACCAACATTGTTTGCTTTCTCGCGGTCGGGTATAATATTCAGTTCGGGTTTATTGAATTTTAAATTCACATCCATAATTCCACCGAAGGTTGGATTGGTTGCCACCTCAGCAAGAAACAGCGGAAGTTTTTCCTGCAACTTTTGAAAGTTGGGAGCCTGCAAAACAAACTGCACCGGCAGCGCACCGCGCGGTCCGCCACCTGCCGAAATAGTTTGTTCCTGTATCACAAATGTTTTTGCTTCGGGAAAGCCGCGCGTGATTTTGGAGACATAATCTGCAATCTCTTGTTGCGAGCGTTGGCGCTCATCGGGGTCGGTTAATTTCAGTCGCACAAAAGCGGTGTTCACCGCACCCGAACCCGTGAAACCGGGTGCAGTAACAGTAAGTAAAACTTTTTTCTCAGGCACAGAATCGTTGATGAAATCAGTGAGCTTCATTACATAGCGGTCGGTGTATTCATACGAAGCACCTTCAGGTGCGGTAGCCATAATGCGGAACCAACTGCGGTCGTCCAACGGAGCAAGCTCAGAAGGTATTTGTCTGCCGAAGAAGAAAATCATTCCGACCGCAATAACAAGAATAATAAACGCCAACCACCATTTTGTCATAAAGCCTTTCAGCGAATTGCTGTAGCTGTTAACCATGCCTACAAAAAACGGTTCGGTGGCTTCGTAAAAGCGGTTGTGTTTATTGCCTTTCCGCAGCAAATGTGCGTTAAGCATAGGCGTAAGTGTAAGCGAAACAAATGCAGAAATAAGAACGGCTGTTGCCAACACAATTCCAAATTCCTGAAACAATTTACCTACAAAACCTTCTAAGAAAATAATCGGGAGAAACACGGCTGCCAGCGTAACAGACGTTGAAATGATTACGAAAAATATTTCGTTGGAACCTTTGATGGCGGCTTCCATAGGCGACATGCCCTGCTCAATTTTTTTGAAAATGTTTTCGGTAACAACAATACCGTCATCCACCACCAGACCAGTTGCTAATACAATAGCAAGCAGCGTTAATACATTAATAGAAAAGCCAAATAAATACATCACGAAAAATGTCCCCACCAACGAAACGGGAATGTCAATCAACGGACGAATAGCTACAACCCAATCGCGGAAAAAGAGAAAAATAATCAGGATAACAAGTCCTATGGCAATCATCAATGTCTCTTCCACCTCAACAATCGAAAGCCTGACAAACGTGGTGTTATCCATCGCAATTTCCACTTTGTAATCACCGGGCAAATCTTTTTTTATCTGCTCGTAGCGTTTGTAAAACTCATCAGCAATGTCAATGTAATTTGCTCCGGGTTGAGGAACTACACCCAGACCAATCATGGGAACACCAGATTGGCGCAGCATTGTTTCTTCATTCTCAGGGCCAAGTTCTGCGTAGCCAATATCTTTTAAACGAACAGGTCGGTCGTTTTCGATTTTGATGATGAGGTTGTTGAATTCCTCTTCGTTAGTCAAACGCCCCAAAACTTTTACCGTGAGTTCAGTGTTATCTCCTGCAACTTTTCCGGAAGGTAGTTCCACATTTTCGCGGTCAAGTGCCAGCTTCACATCAATTGGTGTAAGTCCGTAAGCAGCAAGTTTTGCAGGCTCAATCCAGATGCGCATCGAATATCTTTTCTGTCCCCATATTTGCACATTGCTTACATCGGGAATAGTTTGCAGGCGTTGCGCAATCACATTTTCAGCGTAGTCACTCACTTCCAGATGCGAGCGCGAATCACTTTGAATGGTCATGGAAAGAATAGCATCTGAGTTGGCATCCGATTTTGTTACTACTGGCATTCCGTCAATATCGCGGGGAAGATTGCGCACCGCCTGCGCCACTTTATCGCGCACATCATTGGCAGCAGCTTCAAGGCTTTCGCCCAATTCAAATTCAACGGTTATAGAACTTGAACCTTGATTGCTGGAAGATGATATGGAACGGATGCCTTCAATTCCGTTGATGACTTTTTCCAACGGCTCGGTAATTTCCGCTTCAATTACATCGGCATTTGCACCGGGATAAGTAGTCTTAACAGTAATGGTTGGCGGATCAATGGAAGGATACTCACGCACCCCTAAATACTTATACCCGATAAACCCAAACAACAGGATTATCAGGTTCATCACAATAGCGAGAACGGGGCGTTGGATACTTATCGTAGATAGTGATGCCACGCTATTCCTTTGTTGATTGTATGTTGAGTAAACTTCCCGGTTTCAACTGCATAATTCCTGTTGCAATAACGGTGTCACCAACTGTTAATCCTTTTAAGATCTGCACTTTGTTTTCGCTTCGCAAACCGGTTTCTACTTTTACTTCTTCTGCTTTTCCTCCGCGGCTAACAAATACTTTCTGTCCTTTCAGAATTGGTATGATTGATTCTGTAGGTATCATCAAAGCATCTTCTGTTTCCTGCAACGAAAATTCAATTCTTACAAAAGAGCCGGAAAATAAATTGCCGCTTTTGTTATCGGTTTTTGCACGAACCTGAATGGTGCGTGTTGCTGCATCTACCTTTGGTTCAATAGCCATTACAATAGCATCATGTTTTTCATTTCCTACTTCAGTTGTGAAGGTAAGTTTGCCGTTCGCCTTTACCAACGAAACATACTTTTCAGGAACATAAAAATCAAGTTTCATCGGGTCGCTTTGTTGCATGGTGGCTATGGGTGTGCCCGGTGTTACATAGCTTCCTTCGCTTATATTTTTCAGGCCTATTTTTCCATCAAAGGGGGCTGTTATCTGTGATTTTGCAATCTGTGCGCGCAGCAATTCAACATCAGCAGCTGTTGCATTAACCTGCGAAAGCATTACATCATATTCTTCCTGGCTTATTCCGTTAATCGCCAGTAATTTTTTCTGCCGGGCCTCTTGTTCCGCAACAAGCTTTTCCTGCACCTGCAGTTTTTTCAGTTGTGCCTGTAGTTCAACATCATTAATAGTAAGCAGCACATCGCCTTTTTTAACTGTACTTCCTTCTTTGAAATTTATACGAGTAACTTTTCCTGCGATTTCGGGCATCAGCGTTACTTCTTCGTTGGAGAGCAATGTTCCCGAAATGTAAATCTTGTTGTTTAGTTTCTCCGGCTTTACAATGTATGCAGTAACGGTTACAGGTTGTGGTTTGCCTTGTTGCTGAGGCATACCCTGTGGTGTATTGCCCGGAAAGAATTTGAATTTTATAATTACAAGAGCTGCAATTACCAGAACAAAAATTAAAACGTTGCGCAGAGTTTTCATTGGGTACAAAACAATAAGACACAAAAATAGTTCTTCATTTAATGTTAAAACATAAAAAATGATAAAGCCCCGCTTTTGGCAGGGCTTTATCAATGGATTGTCGTTAAACAGGGTTTAGTAGCTCAACACTACATCGTAACTATTGTTGCCGTTGGTCCACTCCACTTTAAAGCCATATGCGCAGTTAAGAGTAGAAACGTTGCCGTTTTGGTCAACACCCAGTGTAAGCGTGAACTCGTTGCTGTCAACGCTATGCACCAATTCACCTGATTTAAATCTCCACAGACCGCAGTAAGTGTTCGAGAAAATAGGAGTATTGTAATACGTGGTGAAAGGACTTCCGAAACGATTTGTTCCCCATGAGTCAACAGTATTGAAACCATTAAGAGTGGTATCTCCGTTTGCTTCAAAAGAAATGTTTGCCGGAATATTTCCAACTTGTTGAACATAGCTCCACTCTGTAGTGCGGGCACTGTTCCAGGTAGCATGTTGGTTATTGTCAAAGGTTACATCAATGTTAAAAGCACGCTCGCGGTAGCTGAATGAGCTTGTGCTGGTGAGGAAAGCCCACCAATCATGACCGTTAATGTTCTCCAATGTTTTAACACCGTTGAACATGATGGATTTGTTATCGCTCAGACGGGTGATTTTGTAATTGGTAAATGTCTCGGTAAGCACTGCACCTGCATCGCGCCAGTAGTTGCCGCTGGTCAGCTCTACTTTAATTTGTCCTGAACGGGTTACAGATGGCGAGAAGCAAGGAGTAAGGCCATCAAAATTGAAATAAAGTATTTTGTTGGCAATGTCGGTTGAGTCAATGGTGCAACCGCAAAGTGGACTTGAGAAAATTTCCAGTCCGCTTTCGTTTTTACCGAAAGCAGGAATATCGCTCAGTGCATTGTTGATGTCATTGTCGGTTTGGTCTAACTGGCCTTTGTATTCGTTTGCATCTTTGTTGTGCTGCTCAATGTTGGCATCAAGTTGTGCATTGTTCCTGTTTTTGAAACAAGACGAGAGAAGGGTTGCTCCTGCAATACTGAAGATGGCTAGGAACAGAATTGATTTTGTGTTTTTCATGGTTTTTGAATTTTGGGTAAATGTAAAAGGTATTTGACAATTAATATGCCATCACAGGCATGATTAGTATCAACTTATAGATTTCTTAACGTAGGAACTGATGATAATATTGTGTTGTAAAGAAAATTTAACCTGCATGAAAAGCATTCTTTGCTTCAAAGCG
>CAMBRL010000131.1 GCA_945870105.1 Chitinophaga pinensis | reverse complement strand
CCATCCAATGGTGAGCCAATATGGTCAACAGTAGAAGACACTGTAATCTGGGGACTTTCAATTACGGTGATGTAACCATTCATAAGCGAAGTATTGCTTCCATTAGTATTGGTTGCTATCAACTGAACATTAAATGTTCCGGGTGTGTTGTAGGTAATTGTTGGATTTGGTGATGTACTTGATGCAGGTGAACCACTCTGAAACGTCCATGCATAAGTAGCTGTTGCACAGGTTAAGGTTTGGTTGGTATAGGCAACAGTTCTGCCTTCACAAACCTCGAGGTCGTTAGCAGTAAAAGCTGCTATAGGAAGTCCGTCAGGAATAACACTAAATGCTACGGACAAGCTATCATTAGCTGTATTCTGATCTGCATTTCCATTTGGAATGCTGGTAGCAGCCGTGAAGGTGTGATTGCCGGCTGATAATGTATTAAGAGGTAGTGTAACAGAATCTGATGCATTGGTTATTAAAGAACCTGTCCAGTTGTAAACACTTGCAGAACCGCCATCAAAATTGTAATAAATATCAGCAGAAGTAAGGGTAGCAGTTCCCGAGTTTTTAATTACCACTACAGGGGTAACATCAGCCGTGCAATACACATTATTATCTATTGGTTCATTAATAGCACTAATTCTGGCATCAAAAGAAAGAACAGAAACGTTTGGATCCCAACCGTCAACAGCCACAACTCCTGTATTATCAGGGTCAAGCCAGTGTTTCAATTGCGTTGAATTTGTTCCTCCACCTAACCACGAGAGAGAAAATTTACCATACAAATCCGATAAATCACTGCCTCCGCAGAAAGAAGCTCCTCCGTGCAATTGCCCAACCAATCTGTGGTTTTGGTCCCACAAACCTGAACCTGATGAACCGCCTTCGGTAACTCCATCATCCCAGCCCGGCACCATCCAGTGACTGTTTGCCGGTGTCCCGCCCCAGGTATTGGATGTAAGTGTATTGTTTTCGCGTGAAATCTTTTTTACATCACCACTTGGATGGTGAATTCCTGTTGCCTGCGTAGCCGCCAAACCATCGTTTGTCCAGCCTGCATAATATACATTGTAGTTTGCCGGTGGTGTGCTGCTTAGTTCCATCAATGCAAAATCAGAATTTGCGGAACTTGCTCTTAATGTAGAACCTGTTATAGATTGCGCAACAGGCGTTGCACTTTGATTGCAAGTAATGTGCTCGTAGTTAAAACGAAAAACCCATGCAGCCTGACTTCCGCCCATACAATGGTCTGCTCCCAGAAAATAAGGTGTTCCTGATTGCGGAACATCGCGCACCATGGTGCCTGTGCAAAATCCGCTTCCTCCGGAAATCATTATACCAACGGAACGCTTTTCGTCCTGCCAGTCTTCCCAGCCTGCACAGTTTATATCGTTGTTGCATGAACCAGAACCACCACCATTAAGGTCAAAAATATTGATGTAGCCGTGTGTTACTGATTTAAGTTGTATGCTGCCTTGTCCGCGAACCTGGTTGGGCTCATAATATTCAAGAACAGACATATCGCCTTTGACCACATCCGTTCCAAAAGCACGATCTTCGCGGTTATTCTGCGAAGTAAAAGCACCCAGCACATAATCCTTTTGTTCGTTGTAAATAAAAAACTTAGCACCGGCAGGCATAAAGAAATCACTGAAAATAAGGTTAAGCGAAAACGCTCCTTCTGATTTTATTGCCAGTCTCCATAATCTTCCGTTTTCCAACTCTTCCCACGTTCCTGAGTTTTGTAAAGAGTAATCAACATACATATTTTCACCAAACTTATAAGGACGGGGCTCATCACCTCGCGCTGCCTCTGTAGCTTTAATAGCAGGAATGTCCAGCACGGGCATGGTCTTTACCTCAAAAGTTTCGCTGAGGTTTGGTCTTGAAAAAGATTCGGGTTGGCCACCTGCACTTATCTGAGCATTTGCACTTATGCAAAAAAGAGCTGCGGCAAAAAGAAGCGTGTAAAGTTTTTTACTCATGGAAATAATTTTTGAATTTTTGAATTCGTGAGAATAGTTCATTTTTATTTTTAAATGTTAAAATTATGGGTGCAATCTATAAAAAATTTATTTCGATTTCATCAGCTTTTCGATGGCGTACATTTCATCACGCAGGCGGGCTGCTTCAGCAAAGTCGAGTTCTTTTGCTGCTGCTTCCATGGCCTTGCGGGTTTTGTTAAATGATTTTTCCAGATCGGCTTTACTCATGTATTGCATTACCGGGTCCGCAGCCAGATTAAATGATTCATTCTCCACATATACTTTGGCTTTGTGCATAGATGCATGACTGCGTGCCAGGCCCGTTCCCGACATAATTGATTCCTTTGACTTGGTGGTGGAGGCCGGAGTGATGTTGTTCTCTATATTGTACTTCACTTGTTTTTCTCTGCGTCTTGTGGTTTCTTCAATGGTTTGCTGCATGGAAACGGTTACTTTATCGGCATACATAATTACGCTGCCGTTTAAATTACGTGCAGCGCGACCGGCAATCTGCGTGAGAGAACGTGCCGAGCGCAAAAAGCCTTCTTTGTCTGCATCCAAAACAGCAACGAGAGAAACTTCGGGTAAATCCAATCCTTCACGCAACAGATTTATTCCAACCAGCACATCAAAATTTCCGAGACGCAAATCACGGAGTAATTCAACCCGTTCTAATGTATCAACATCACTGTGGATATAGCGGCAATTTACGCCAAGGTTGGCAATATATTTTGATAATTCTTCTGCCATCCGTTTGGTAAGTGTTGTTACCAATACGCGTTCGCCATTTTTTATGGTAATATGTATTTCATCCAACAAATCATCTACCTGATTTAATACAGGGCGAATTTCAATTGGCGGATCTAATAAACCTGTAGGGCGAATTACCTGCTCCACCACTACTCCGTTTGATTTCTGCAATTCAAAATCAGCAGGTGTTGCACTAACGTAAATCACCTGATTTTGTAACGCTTCAAATTCATCAAACTTCAATGGACGATTATCCATTGCAGCAGGCAAACGGAAACCATATTCAACCAGATTTAATTTGCGCGAACGGTCTCCTCCATACATGGCGCGAAACTGGGGAAGTGATACATGGCTCTCATCAATCACCATCAAATAATCATCAGGAAAATAATCTATCAAGCAGAACGGACGGGTTCCCGGCAAGCGTTTATCAAAGTAACGTGAGTAATTTTCAATACCTGAACAATAGCCCAACTCGCGCATCATTTCCAGATCAAATTCAGTACGTTCTTTCAACCGCTTGGCTTCCTGCACACGACCTGTATCATTAAAATATTCAAACTGCTTCATCAGGTCATCCTGAATATCTTTTATGGCTTCAGTCATGGTATCTTTAGAAGTAACAAAAATATTAGCCGGATAAATAACCATGTGTTGCAATCCTTCCATTCTTCCTCCTGAAGCAGGGTCAAACATTTCCATCTCTTCAATTTCGTCACCGAAAAAAACAATGCGGTAACCATAATCGGCATATGCAGGATACACATCTACGGTATCACCTTTTACGCGAAAATTTCCACGCGAAAATTCTGCTTCTGTTCGCGAATACAAGGATGATACAAGCGCATGCAGAACTTTATTTCTACTAATTTTCTGATGCACTTCCAGCGTAATAATATTTTCACGGAAGGCAACAGGATTACCAATACCGTAAATACAGGAAACAGATGAAACTACAATTACATCGCGCCTACCCGATAGCAAGGCAGAAGTTGTACTAAGGCGCAGCTTTTCAATTTCTTCATTTATTGAAAGGTCTTTTTCTATAAAGGTATTGGTGGTTGGAAGATAAGCTTCGGGCTGATAATAATCGTAGTACGAAACAAAATATTCCACAGAATTTTGCGGAAAGAATTGTTTGAACTCACTATATAATTGTGCCGCAAGCGTTTTGTTATGACTCATAATCAGCGTAGGCTTTTGCACCTGCTGAATTACGTTGGCAATCGTAAAAGTTTTTCCTGAACCTGTAACACCTAATAAGGTTTGGTTCTCATCACCACGATTTACACCTTCCACTAATTGTTTAATGGCTTCGGGCTGATCGCCAGTAGGCTTATAATCTGATGTAAGCTGGAAGTTCAATGGTAAAGATAAAGGTCAAAAATGATTTACATTACCAGTAAACAAAAAATAATCAGAAAATGTTCCTGAACTTACTTTGAAACTACCAGCTTCTTGGTAGAAATGGTTTTATTATCAACCACCAGAGAGCAGAAGTAAATTCCTGAACCAACCTCCTCTAAAGGAAGTTTTACTGTTCCGTTCTTTTCTTTCAGGTCAATAACTTTTACCAATGAACCAAGAATATTGTGCATTTCCAGTTTAGAACTACCCGCATCTTTTTTAACAGAATAAATTAACTGTGAAATTCCGTTTGATGGATTTGGAAAAACATCAGTTATATAATTTCCCTCAGGCAAAATAGCAGATTCAATTCCGGTAGCTGAAGCATTAAAATAAGCTATTACGCAAATAGAATCAGTAAGAACGTCTTCGTCAAAAAAGCAATATCTAATAGAACTTATTCCAACATTTCCGTTGGGCAAAAAATCAGCATAAAAATTAGTATAAACGCTATCCGGAACCATGGTAACTGAGTGAACCGACTCACTGGTATAAGATGTGTAACATACATCCCAGCAAAAAGAATGCGATGAACCCTGAACTAGACTTACAGGAGACCTTCTTACTTTTACGCGCATGGTATCATTGGTTATATTTCTGATATATGCTCTACCTACCATTTGATCATTTGCATTACCCCAAACATCTGTTTGCAGGTTGGTAAATTCAAAATAAGAATTTTGACTGAACAAGGGATTTGCTGTTAAAGCAAGAAAAACAATTGTAATTATTTTTTTCATTTTTATGATTTTGTAATTACTGCAAAGGTAAAAAAGAAAGGGAGATCAAAGGATTTAAGAGTATAAATATTATACCTGATAAAATCAGCACAAAAAAATAGCATAACAAGCCATAAGCTCAATATTATAGATATTTTTGCAGGCTCATAGAATTATTAACTCTTATTTATTTAAAAAATGAAAAAACAATTACTACAAATGCTAACAAGTCTTTTCTTTCTGCTTCTATTAATAGGACAGGATGCAAAAGCACAAATGCCAACAGGTTCTATTTGTCCTGACTTTACCGGCACAGACCTTAACGGAGGCACATGGCACCTATACGATTTGCTTGACCAGGGCAAAACCGTTGTTATTGACGTTTCAGCTGCATGGTGTGGACCTTGCTGGGGGTTTCATAACATGCATACATTAAAAGATATATGGAATCACCATGGTCCAAGCGGAACAATTTCGCAGGATATGGTTGCACTTTTTATAGAGGGTGAAGGCCAAAACACAGAGGCTCAATTGCATGGAACTTCAGGTAGTGGTGCGTTATCTTCACAGGGCGATTGGGTTACAGGCGAACCTTATCCGTTTATTGATGATGCCAATATTGCAAATACTTTGCAGACTGGTTCTTTCCCAACTATTTATGTTGTATGTCCTGACAGAAGCGTAACAGAAATCTATTGGGAAGATGCAACAGAATCAGCTCTTGTTGCTTTAAGCGGTTCATGTGCTCTTTCAACTACTACACTTGATGCCGGGGTAATGGAACCGTCACTTCTTAATCCTTTGCTTATTGACTGCGATAATGTGGATGTATCTGCGCGTCTTTGCAACTATGGTTCAACTGCTTTAACTTCTGCAACTATTGAATATGTTGTTAACGGGACTGTTCAGGATAGTTATGCATGGACAGGAAACCTTTCTACTTATTCGAATGCTGTTATAACAAACCAAGGAACTGTAACAGGTCCGAACGGAAATAATACCGTTACAATAAGAGTTGCCAATCCGAATAACGGAACTGACCTTGTATCATCAAACAACTCAAAAAACCAGGATTTCTATATTTATGAAACAACCGGTGGAGGTGCTTTTTCAAATGATTATGAAAATGGTCAATTAGCTCCTGCTGGTTGGCACTTTTTAAATGCTGAAAGTGATGGGTATTTCTTTGTTGCCGGTAATGCCGGTTATAATTCCGATAAAGGGGTAGTTGCAGAATTTTACTACGCTCCTAATGGAAACACTTATGAGTTATACGCTCCGGAAATAAATCTTAGCACATTTACCAATCCGGTAGTTGAATTTGATGTGGCTCATGCTGCTTATTCAAACAGTGCGCAAGACAAATTGAAGGTTATGGCTATGACTTGCAATGGAACTTGGGTTGAACTTTATAATAAGAAAGCTAACACAAATCCGGACGCAGTAAATGCCCTGTCTACAGTTGGACCAGAAACAGGTGGGGAATGGGTGCCATCATCAGACAGTGATTGGAGACACGATGTAGTTCCTCTAAGCCAGTTTAGTAATGAGCAATCAGTTGTTATAAAATTTGTTGCAATAAGCGGATACGGCAATACACTTCTTATTGATAATATTAACGTAAGAAATGGTGGTGTTGGCATTGAGGAGTCTGCAGCTGAAGTTGGCTTGCAGGTTTATCCAAATCCGTTCAGCAACCAGACCAATGTTTATTACAACGTTGAAGGAATGGAAGATGTAACTGTTCGTGTTTACAACCTTACGGGACAGGAAGTTTACACAAACGATTTTGGTCAACAAACAGCAGGTCAGCATAACTTCCAGATCAATGGTGAAAACCTTGCATCAGGAATGTATGTAATGAACCTTAACATTGGTAACAAAACAGTTTCACATAAACTTTCGGTTACTAAATAATTTCAGTCATTTAAAAACCTGTTCCGTAATTATGCGGAACAGGTTTTTATTTTTTACATCAAATTATGAAGCTAAAAATCATCATCCTTATTTTTATTGCATGTATTCAGTTTTCCTATGCGCAGAATACCAATTCGCTTATTGATGCTGTGCGTGCCATACCTTCTGTTGATTTAAAAACGCTGGACGGAAAAACCGTTAACTCCGCCAATTTTGATAATGAAGGCAAGCCAATGATCATCAGCTTTTGGGCAAGCTGGTGCACACCCTGCAAAAAAGAACTGAATAACATTGCCGAAGTTTATTCTGACTGGCAGAAAGAAACGGGTGTAAAAATTATTGCAGTTTCCATTGATGATTCACGCAACGTTACCAAGGTGCAACCTTATGTTGACGCGCAATCATGGGAATACGAAGTGCTGTCTGATGCTAACGGAGATTTAAAACGTGCGCTGAATGTGAATACAATTCCACACACATTTCTGGTAAATGGCGACAAAAAAATTGTGTGGCAACACACCAGCTATGTTGAAGGAGATGAGTTTCATCTGTATGATGAGGTGAAGAAACTAGTGAACAAACAATAATCTGTTTTCTCTGTGAACTCTGTGTTAAAAAAAATTCTCTTTTTTTATTTTCTTCTAATCTCCCTTTCCTCTTTTGCTCAGGAGACAACTCCCCAAACACCTGACTACGGTGAGTTGCACGGAAATTTTCAGATTGATGCACAATACTACAATCAGGATTCGGCTATTGGCGCTCCCGATGTCCCCGAAAAAATAAGAATGAATGCTTTCGGAAATCTGATTTACACGCGTGGTCATTTTACAGCCGGAGCAAGAATAGAAACTTATCTCAACGCTTTGCAGGGTTTTGACCAACGCTACAAAGGCATAGGAATTCCTTTCCGTTTTATCACCTACGACCACAAAGGACTGGAAATTACAGCCGGTAATTTTTATGAGCAATTCGGAAGCGGAATTATTTTACGTGCCTATGAAGAACGCGGACTTGGTTACGACAATGTGTTTGATGGTATGCGCATAAAATACATGCCCGTAAAAGGTCTTTATCTCAAGGGTTTTATCGCGTTACAACGAACATTCTTTGACCGCGGTCCGGGAATTGTGCGTGCGTTTGATGGAGAACTCAACATCAACGAACTGTTTAAAAAACTGGCAGAGGCAAAAGCCAGATTTAGTATAGGCGGAAGTTTTGTAAGTAAATTTCAGCGTGATCAGGATCCTGTTTATAAGTTGCCCGAAAACGTTGGCGCATGGTCGGCAAGGCTTACTTTTATTTATGGCAAATTCAATCTTTCGGGTGAGTATGCTTACAAAATAAATGACCCTTCGTCTGTAAACACTTTTATTTACAAGCCGGGAAGCGCTTTGCTGCTTAACGCTTCATGGTCAACCAAAGGATTAGGAATTGTGGTTGGCGCTAAACGCATTGACAACATGGATTTCCGCAGCGACCGCACTGCAACGGGAAACAATCTTAACATCAATTATCTTCCGGCATTAACACGCCAGCATACTTACAATTTACCTGCAACCATTTATCCTTATGCCACACAGCCCAATGGTGAGTTGGCTTTGCAGGCTGAACTTACTTACACCATTAAGAAAGAAACAAATCTCGGAGGCAAATACGGAACCACGATTACCGTAAATTACTCCACCGTAAACGGGTTAGACACCACCACACTCAACAATGGTTTAGGTTATGAATCTAAATTTTTCAGCACAAAAGGACAAGCTTATTTCCGTGATTTCAATGTAGAAGTTTCACGCAAATTCAGCAAGAAAGTAAAACTGACTTTGCAATACCTTAATCTGGTTTATAACAAAGATGTTGTTCAGGGACTTTCGGGATATGGAACTGTGAATGCTGATATAGGAATAGCTGATATTACATATAAGTTTAATCAGAAATATGCATTGCGCCTGGAACTGCAAAGCCTTACAACTAAGCAAGACATGGGCAACTGGGCAATGGGCTTACTGGAGTTTACGCACAGCAAATATTTTATTGCAGTAATGAACCAATACAATTACGGAAACAGTGACGAGAAAAAACGATTACACTATCCCAATATTTCATTGGGTTATCTGATGGATAAGGTTCGAATTACTGCAACTTACGGGCGGCAGCGAGCTGGTATTTTTTGCGTTGGTGGTGTGTGCAGAGTTGTTCCGGCTTCCAATGGTTTGACGCTTTCTGTTTCCATGAGTTTTTGATTTTATTAATTTTACAGGCAATGAATTTCTTTAAAACATACGTTCCCTTAATCATTGTTGCAGGATGTATCTTTTCCTTCAGTTCGTGCGACATTATTGAAGCACCTTACACAGAAGGAAATCCGATTGATACTATTCTTTGTCCTCCGCAGGATTTTGTTGCCAATACCACTCACATCCGCAAAGTGCTGGTTGAAGATTATACCGGTCATATGTGCGGTAACTGTCCGCGTGCCGCTGAAGCAGCTGCATCGCTTATGGATTTATATGATGAGCAAATTGTAGTGATGGCCGTGCATGTTGGTGATTTTGCTCAACCTCATACGTTCACCGATGGCTCATTTGCTATGGATTACCGCACACCAGCCGGTGATGAACTGAATATTTTTTTCGGAAATGATGCATCGGGTTTACCCAACGGAATGGTGAACCGCAAAGTTGTAACCGGAAGCCCTGTGCTTTCTTATAACTCATGGGCTTCCATTGCTGCAACGGAAGTAGCGCTTGCTCCTGAAGTTGATATTTACATAAAACCGCAATTCGATGAGGACAACGCAACTGCCTGCGCTGATGTTAAAGTTGAATTTCTGACCGACCTTTCCGGTGAATACAAACTGTCTGTTTTTCTTATTGAAGACAGTATTGTTGACTGGCAAAAAGATTACAATTTCAATCCGGCTAATTTGCCAAATTATGTTCACCGCCACCTATTGCGCACTTCCTTTAACGGCACCTGGGGCGAGGCAGTAGGCACTGCACCCATTACCACCGGAAGCAGTGAAATTAAACGCTACAGCATTGCACTTAACAGTGCATGGAACAGCGAACATCTGCACGTAGTTGCCTTTGTTTACAATGCTAGCAGCTACGAAGTAATACAGGCAGAAGAAGTAAGTTTAAGATAGCTGAAAGCCATTCTTAAATCTGATTAATTAAAAACACTTTGCGCTATAATTTTTATGCCTGATAAAAAAGAGGAATCAACCGAGAACAAATTATTAAGAAAAGC
>CAMBRL010000130.1 GCA_945870105.1 Chitinophaga pinensis | reverse complement strand
TTACAGCATACGGAAATCCGGATGCGGCTGATGCTGTATCTGTATAAGTCATCAAAGAAAAAGGGGCTATCCCGCTGCTCTTATGGCAACCCGTGCAATGTGTGTAAACTAAACAGGCAATATCATCTGACCATGTTGGAGTTGTTTGTGCATTGACTGTAAAACCAAATGCAATAGGAAAAATGAACAGGAAAAATCTTTTCATAATAATGCCGTTATTAGTTTAGGAAGTTGAACAAATTTAATGGATTTCTGAATAACAGGATATTTATTTCATTAAAAAAGACTAAAATTTCAATCAATAGTTTAACCTGATAAATTATTTTTCACCCGTTTGTAACGAATCGTTTAACCTTGCATTATATATTCAAAACCGGATTTATGAACGCAGATGTCAGTCAATCAGCCCACGAGCAGGAAAAACATCACCAAAGCAAAGCGCAGCTTGATGAGGAAGTGCTCCAGATAAAAGCCGCAATTGCCAATCCTCAGGCATTTGGAGCGCTTTACAATAAATATTACTTGCGCATTTTCCGCTATGTTTTTCAGCGTGTGGAAGATGAAGACACAGCAGCAGATGTAACATCTGTTGTGTTTTCAAAAGCATTGTTTGGCTTGAATAAATATCAGTTCCGCGGAGTTCCTTTCTCTGCCTGGCTTTTCAGAGTAGCACAAAATGAGTTGAACTCACTTTTCAGGAAAAACAAAGTTCAGAAAGTGGTAAATATTCCATTGGAAAACCTTGCCCAAATAGCTGAAGATGCAGGTGAAGAAAATTTGGAAGAACGAATTGAACACTTGAAAAAAGCAATGAAAAATTTATCGGAAGATGAATTAGAGTTGATAGAGCAACGGTATTTTGAGAACCGTTCCTACAAAGAAATGAGCGAGATTCTTGACATTGAAGAAAATAATGCACGCGTAAAAACTTTTCGTGTGATTCAGAAACTGAAAAATTTATTAACGAAATAATCAGAAGTCATGAGTAAAATAAAATTCAATACTAACCGCAAAAACATCAGTGACGAGCAGGCTCTGAAGCACAAAAGCTTTGACAAAGTGATGGCGGGATACAAAGCGCTTTCAACGCCTTTGTATAGAACATTTAAGTTTTGGGCAGGGGCAGGGGTTGCAGTAACAGCAGTAGTTGTAGCAACTTTGTTGCTCACCAATAATTTGAAAAATGAAAAAGAATCAGTAGTTAAGCCACTTTTTGAAAATTTAGATATTCCGGCTGATTCATATCTGGTGGATGCCAATGAAGACACTACCATCAAAACGAAATCAGGTTCGCAAATAAAAATTTCAGCTAATTCCTTTGTTGATAAAAACGGAAATCCTGTTAACGGAAAAGTGGAAATTAAGTACCGTGAGTTCCACGATGTGATTGATATTTTCATGTCCGGTATTCAGATGACTTATGACAGTGCAGGAGCTGAATGTCATTTTGAATCAGCCGGTATGTTTGAAATTCATGGTTTTCAGGAGCACGAAGAAGTTTTTATTAGTGATGCCTCACCTGTAAATATTTTACTTGCTTCAAAATGGGAAGGCGGACGTTTTAACATTTATAAGTTGGATGACAAAACCGGTGTCTGGAGTTATATTGAAAAAGATACTGCGGGAAAAAATCAGGAACCAATTTTTGCTGAGGTCAAAACTGATTCTGTTCAACTTCCCATGAATGAAAAAATAGAAAAACTCACTAAAGAAGTTGAAAAGGCAAAAACCAAAACCGAGCAGTTTGTTCAGGCAAAGCCCATAGAACCTATAAAAGCTGCGGATGGAAGTCAGAACTTGAAAATACAAGTAAGCGAAAAGGAATTTCCTGAACTTGCATTGTATAAAAACTTGCTTTTCGAGATTGATAAAAATGATAAAACCTATAAATCAGAGTTGTCAAAAATTACCTGGGATGCCGCTTCAGTAAAGAAAGGCAAACAGAAGGGAACGTATATTCTTACCTTTATAAAAGGAAAAGATGAATTCAGCTTTTTAACCCGTCCTGTTGTTTCGGAAAAGGATTATCCGAAGGCGGTTGAGCTTTATAACAAAAAGTTTGATGAATATGAGAAAACACTTGCAAAAAGTAAAGAAGATGAAGCTCAGAAAGAAAAAGAACTTAAAGCTGAATATGACAAACTAAATGCTGAACGCCTTGCACAGATTGCGGAAATACAACAAAGAATGGCATCGGTTTCTGCGCAGCAGATTGCCATAAATGCCACAACTGATATTATTTATCGCTCATTTATGGTAAGTAGTTTTGGTATCTGGAACTCAGATTGTCCGCAAAACATGCCGAAAGGGGTGATGGTTTCAGCTGCTTTTATTGATAAGAATAATAAGGAACTTGTCTTCAATACGCTTTACCTGGTTGAGAAAGGAAAGAATGCTGCCTACTCGCTTACCAATTATGATTACACCAGATTTACATTTAATCCAGATTCTGAAAACCTCTTGTTGGGTGTTACAAAAGACAATAAAATAGCAGTGTTCAAACCAGAAGATTTTGCTGCACTTGGTAAAATAGGTTCTTCCTGCAAGTTTAAAATGCAGGTTTTGGATAAGCCTTTCAAAAATATTGATGAAGTGAAAGCATCTATTGATATTTGAATGCTATATCTTTGAGATGTGTTTATATTGAGATTAATATTTTTATTGTTCACGCTTTTTATCTGCAAATATCTAAGTGCTCAGGATTCTGTTGCCATTTTCAAAGTCGTAAAATCCAAAACCAATTTTATTATTTCACCTTCAACTAATGTATTGTGGATTGGCTTTGACAACCTGATTTGCATCAAGGCAGAAGGCGAAGGTAAAATTGCAAAGGTTGAAATAGCTGGAGCAACAGTTTCGCAAAATGATAGTTGCTACCTTGTGCGTGTTAGTTCGGGAAGTGGTCATGAAGCCATTCTCTCCATTTATGAAATGCTTCAGGGAGGAAAAACGCAATTAGCATTGAATAAGAAATACAACATTGTCAGTTTGCCTTTGCCTGAAATATTAGTGAGTGAAGTGAAAAGCGACTCAACTATTGATAAATTTTCGTTAATGGCAATTGGCAAGTTAACAGCCAAACTAAAAGGAACAAACGAAAAACTGAAAGTGGTTTCATTTGAAATGCAAATAGGAAATCAAACTGCAATTGATACATTGAAATCCGGAAATGAAAAATTAACTGTAGAAATGAAGCGTGTGATTGATGCAATGAAACCGGGCAGCCTGATTATGTTCAATAATATTATTTGTCGTAATGCAAAAGGCGATTTACTTCCGCCAATGAACGTGCGGATATTCTTAGACGAGAAAACGATTTACCAATATGGATTTTAGGAAAGAATAAGCTGTTCTTTTTCCATTAACTCTTTCACCGCACTCTCAACTTCCTTCAAGCGGTTTTGTTTTTCCAAAACGGTTGGTTTTGCAACACGTTCTTTGCAGTCTTTTATGCTGCACCGCTCACATGTTTCGTTCACCATTTTAACAGGAACATTTTCATCATTCCAGAAAGCAACTTTCTTTTTAAAATCGTTGTTAACTAAAAAGCCAATTGTAACGGAAAGATTAGCGTGTGGAGTTCTGCCGAGCCTTCGTGCAAGTGTCATGCAAAAATATTCGTTTCCGCTGTCGGCATATTTTGAGCGCTGAACATCCACAATTGCGCCTTTATATGTTTTCTTCTTTTTTAGCGCTTCCAATTTTTGAAAAATCCCTATTGAAACCCACCTGCGGCAATAATGCTCATTCAATTCATTGCGGTGAGGTTGATGTAATTGAGAAAGGTGCAATTCCTTTGAAAGTGAAAATTCTTCTGCTCCAAGATTATTATTGAAGCGTAAGAAAAATAAATTATTCAAACCAAAATACCGTGGAATAAGATTGGTAAGCCGGTGCATGAACATCTCAGGAGAAGTATCAAACTTATCCATCATCGCCAGCAGTTTATCGCCATCAAATTGTTTGGCATCAAAAAATGATTTTAGATCTTTTACTAAGCTGTCGCGATTGATAAGGAGCGCACCTGCAAAATAACTTGCTTTCATGTTGCTCAAAACTTGTTCAAACGAGTTGGCTTTGTTCCAGGGCGTTGTATAAGCCCGTTCTTTCAGGCCTAAATATTGGTAGCCAATTTCTTTGGCATAAATAAATGCCTGTTGAGAGCCAGCTAGCTTGTTATTAATCATAAAACGCTTGCCATTGCTGAGGTAAACAGAACGCAGATTCTCAAGTGAAGGAACACTGCTCAGTTTCTTTTCATCGAGTTTATAAGCGAATTTATTGACAACAATATCTTTCAACTCTTCAACTGTAAGTGGACGATTAGTGTTCACTTTATATTCAGTACTGAATTTCTCTACAGCCTCTTCGATTTCTTCAAAATAGTTTTCATGCATTTCCTGGTAAGAACGCACAGATGCAAAATAAAAATGCTCCTGCGTCATGTCGTAATCTCTCGCAATTTTATTGAGCGTACTGATGAATGCAGTAACTTTTGCGGGGGCGTTGCTTACCAGTTCTACAATTTTCTTCTTGTCAATTCCAAATACTTCCAGAGGAAGTTCCTGAATAAAATTATTTTCAAGAAAACGACTTACGTGTGATAGTGATTTGCCGGTTTTTAGCGAAACCAGCTTGTCATAAGAAACATTCAACGCGTTGGAAATGGCTGCAATTTTTTCGGCTTTTGGGTATTTTTTACCTTTTTCTATCTCGTTGAGGTAGGAGACCGAAAGCCCGCTCTTATTGCTCAATTCAACTAACGAAAGTTTATTCTCTTGCCTTAGTTGCCTGAGTTTTAGGCCAAAAATGAGGCGTATATTTTGTTCGTTATTCTGCATTTGAGCGGTGTGCAAAACTACAACTATTGTTGATAAGTAGCGAAAAAATAATTTTAGCGAAATTTCGCTGGAAAAGAAATTTTGCTTTACATTTGCGCCAAATTCAAAAAAGTCAGAACCATGTCGGCAACAGCAGAATTAAAAGTAAACGGATTGGAAATTAAAGCTCCACTCCAATTGGGCTTTGAAGAGATATTGACATCTGAGGCATTAGAGTTTGTAGCTAAACTGCAACGCAACTTCAACAAAAGAAGATTGGAATTGCTTGCTGCCCGTGTTGAGAAGCAAAAACAAATTGATAGCGGAAAGTTGCCCGATTTTTTACTTGAAACAAAAGCTATAAGACAAGGCGAATGGGTTGCCGCTCCAATTCCTGCTGATTTACAAGATAGAAGAGTAGAAATCACAGGCCCTGTTGATCGTAAAATGATTATCAATGCGCTGAACAGTGGTGCAAAAGTTTTCATGTCGGATTTTGAGGATAGCAATTCACCGTTCTGGAACAATAATATAGAAGGACAGATTAACCTGCGCGATGCGATCCTCAAAACCATTTCGTTTAAAAATGAAGCAGGGAAAGAATACAAACTGAATGAAAAAACTGCAGTTCTGATGGTTCGTCCGCGCGGATGGCACCTTCCTGAGAAACACGTTACTGTTGACGGAGAAGTGATGAGCGGTTCGCTATTTGATTTTGGTTTGTTCTTTTTTCATAATGTAAAACAACTCATCGCCAACGGAACTGGTCCTTATTTCTATTTGCCTAAAATGGAAAGCCATTTAGAAGCAAGATTATGGAACGATGTTTTTGTTTTCGCGCAAAATGAACTTAGAATTCCGCAAGGGACAATAAAAGCAACTGTGCTGATTGAAACCATCACTGCAACTTTTGAGCTTCACGAGATAATTTATGAACTGCGCGAACACATGGCAGGATTGAACTGCGGGCGTTGGGATTACATTTTCTCTTACATCAAAAAACTACGTAATCTTAACGGCTATGTGCTTCCCGACCGTGGACAGGTTACAATGGCTGTTCCTTTTATGGCAGCATATTCCAAATTGGTTATTCAAACCTGTCATAAGCGCAGAGTGCATGCTATGGGAGGAATGAGTGCTTTTATTCCGATTAAAAATAATGAAGCTGAAAACAACGCAGCAATTGAAAAGGTGCGTGTTGACAAAGTGCGTGAAGTAACCAACGGACATGACGGCACCTGGGTTGCTCATCCAGGTTTGGTTGGTGTTGCGATGGATGTTTTCAATGCAAACATGACTACACCAAACAATTATGATATCACAAGAGAAGGTGAAGTTACCACACAAAAAGATTTATTGACCGCACCTGAAGGAACCATAACAGAAGCCGGTTTGCGCATGAACATCAATGTCGGAGTTCTTTACATTGAAAGCTGGTTGCGCGGTGTTGGCGCTGCTGCACTTCACAATTTAATGGAAGATGCTGCAACAGCTGAAATCTCCAGAACGCAGGTGTGGCAATGGATTAAGAACGGCAGCAAATTGAATGACGGAAGAACTGTTACTTACGAATTATTCAAAGAGATCCTTCCTTCGGAATTGAAAAATGTGAAAGCATACGTAGGCGAAAACGCTTACAATTCTGCAACCATGAAACGTGCGATTGAGATCTTTGATGAATTAGTTCAGCAAGGTGATTACAAAGAATTTCTTACCCTTCCTGCCTACGAGGAAATTGATTAATAAATTAACACAATCCTAAAAACAAATCCAAAACAACAAATGGCAACTAAATTAGAACGCGCATTGGCGCTTAAAAAAGAATGGGAAACAAATCCACGCTGGAAAGATGTTACACGCTCATACTCAGCTGAAGAAGTAATTAATATCAGCGGTTCGGTGCAGGTAGAATACACACTTGCAAAAAATGGTGCTGAAAAACTATGGAAACGTCTGCACACCGATGATTGGGTTGCGGGACTTGGTGCTTTAACAGGAAATCAAGCTGTTCAGGAAGTTACTGCAGGAATGAAAGCAATTTATCTTTCAGGCTGGCAGGTAGCAGGTGATGCAAACCTTTCAGGCGAGATGTATCCTGATCAAAGTTTGTATCCTGCGAATTCAGTGCCTTCTGTTGTTAAAAAAATCAACAATGCTTTGATGCGCAGAGACCAGATTGAATACCTTGAAGGTGAGCCGCAACGCGATTGGATGGTGCCTATCGTTGCTGATGCTGAAGCAGGTTTCGGTGGTAACCTCAACGCTTTTGAGTTGATGAAACAAATGATTGATGCAGGTGCTGCCGGTGTGCATTGGGAAGACCAATTGGCTTCTGCAAAAAAGTGCGGACATCTGGGCGGAAAAGTTTTGGTTCCAACACAGGAAGCAATCAACAAATTGCTAGCTGCGCGTTTGGCGGCTGATGTATGCAACACATCTACCCTTGTAATTGCCCGTACCGATGCCGAAGCTGCAAACCTGATTACTACTGATGTTGACCCGCGCGATGCTAAATTTATTACCGGCAAACGCGCTCCTGAAGGTTATTACTACGTGAAAAACGGAATTGAACAAGGTATTGACCGCGGTCTTTCTTATGCTCCTTACGCTGACTTAATTTGGATGGAAACAGGAAACCCTGATTTAGGTTTGGCAAAAGAGTTTGCTAATGCCATTCACGCAAAATACCCCGGAAAAATGTTGGCATACAACTGTTCGCCTTCATTCAACTGGGCTAAATTTATGGACGAGAAAACCATGTTGACTTTCCGTGAAGAATTGGCTAAAATGGGTTATAAGTTCCAGTTTATTACACTTGCAGGTTTCCATGCGCTGAATACTTCTATGTTTGAATTAAGCAAAGCGTATGTTGAGCGCGGAATGGCCGGTTTCAGCCAACTGCAGCAACGTGAATTTGCATTGGAAAAAGACGGCTTTAAAGCTATAAAACACCAATCATTTGTGGGCACAGGCTATTTTGATGCTGTTCAGAATGTGGTGCAACAGGGAAACAGTTCAACCACCGCGTTGGCAGGGTCTACTGAAGCAGAGCAGTTTCACTAGGAAATTTTAAATTCCCTTCTCCTTGAAAGACGAGGAGGGAATTTTTTTTATTCTTTTGTGCTGCGTGTCAGAAATTTTTGTTATTTTATGACCTGAAAAAACCAAACACCTTTAAAAGGTGTTTTATTAAAAACATTTAGAAAAGAAAAATTATGGGACGTCCGCCAACCAGACCGATAGATTTCAGAGATGGATTTTATATTGAAATCCGCAATAAAGGAGCACAAACAGGTATCAAGATAAGACGCGATACTAAGGAAGAGATGATGGATGCCGTTAAAGAATACGGTAAAAGCAAAGAAGTTATTGTATTGGGAGAATATAAAAAAGGGAAGAAGGTAAAGGGATAAACATGCGTTTTAATGTATAACGCATCCCTGATTATTTCATTCTATAATAAAATCGAATGGTTAAAGTTGCTGCTTGCAGTGCTTGAACGACAAAGCACCATCCATTTTGAAGTAATCATTGCTGATGATGGTTCAGCTTCATTAGCTGTGGAAGAAATTAAAAAAATTCAGGCCACATCACCTTTAAACATACAACATCTGTGGCATGCTGATAATGGTTTTATGAAAACCGTTATGCTTAACAAAGCAATTGTTGCAAGCCGAAGCTCATACCTTATTTTTATTGATGGTGATTGCATTCCCCATCATCGTTTTGTTGAGGACCATTTGCGGCTTAGCAAAGAAAACCGTGTGCTTGCAGGACGCAGAGTAAACCTGTCAGAACGTATTTCAAAAACACTGTCCGAAGAAAAAATAAGAAAAGGCGTATTGGAGCGTTTCTTTTTTCTAAGACTTTTGTTGGATTCGGTTACGGGAAAATCAAAAGATGTTGAGAAAGGAATTTATGTCAATTCAGGATTTGCAAATAGGCTCTTTGCCCCTCTAACAAAAGGAATATTGGGCTGCAATTTTTCCATTGCAAAAAAAGACATAGTTGAGTTGAATGGTTTTGATGAACGCTATCGCCATCCGGGTGTAGGTGAGGATACAGAATTGAGAAAACGCATTGTTAACAAAGGCATGGAAATATTTTCTCCAAAATTTTGTTTGGTGCAATATCATCTTTGGCATCCGCGTTTAAGCCGTGAAAAGGAACCTGAAAATCTTTTGCTGTTTGATGAAACGTTAAAGAATAAATACATTGCAACGCCTTATGGAATTAATAAAGCGAATAATTAATTTAGTCAAAATTTAGAACAATTAAATATATCATTATGAAAAAAATTATTTCAACAACAGCAATTCTGTTTCTTTTTATCGGCACATTTTCTTCGTGCAGTAACTCAGCAAAAACAGCAGCAGCAGTTTATCAATGTCCTATGAAATGTGAAGGCGAAAAAACCTATGACAAAGCCGGAGATTGTGCTGTTTGCGGAATGGCGTTAGAAGAGGTTAAGAAATAATGAATATATACCTGATAAAGCTGTATCAGGAATTTGATGCTCCTGTAGAGAAGGTGTGGGAAGATTTTAATGACCACGCTAATCTTAGTAGAATACTTGGGCAAAGCGTTAAACGTATTAAAGACAGTGATAACCCTGAGAATATTAATGGTGTTGGCTCTGTTCGTTTGATTAATATTCCGTTTGCTCCTTTTGAAGAAACTATTCGTAAGTCGGTAAAGCCGACTTGTATAGAATATCAAATCAGCAAAGGAACTCCGTTGCATCACCATTACGGGAAGATGCAATTCATAAGTTTATCTGCTGATAAATCTGCATTGGATTACAGTATAGAACTGGGGTCAAAAATCCCGTTTATTGCAGGCATACTTAAAGTGGCAACACAAAATAGTATTGAAGCAGGTTTGAAAAAGTATGCAGCGCAGTTGAAGAAATAAATTACGGACTGGATTTATTTTTTCAGGAAACTGATTATTCCTTTATAATAAGCTTCAGCAACCTGCTTAAGCCTTGTTGAAGTTTTTATTCCATATATCTCTGCGTTAATCTTGCTTAGCTCAAGGCACTCGGCTGCATTATCCTGATAAAGTGTTTCACCGTAAACTACTACACCCTTTACCAAGCGAGTTAAAGTAAGGTTGCGTGCATACACTCCCTTAGTGTCTGAAGCAATGCAATGCTTTGTAAGATAGTCGGCAGTAGTGGAATCGGCAGCGGGAACATTTAGGTTAGCAGTAAAACTGTTCATGAGATTTTCAGCAAGTTTATTGGATTGTTCTGTATCATCTGTAAGCAATAAACGGAAAAACGAAAGTCTGTCAATTGGTT
>CAMBRL010000129.1 GCA_945870105.1 Chitinophaga pinensis | reverse complement strand
GGAAATTTTTGCATTGTGATAAATATCAGTTTATAAATTGACTACTGTCATTCATTTTGTAAATGAATAGAACAAATATTGCAATAAAATTAATAACCCATGAAAAACATAACCCTCCGCGAAATTATGTCGGCTGCCACAGTTACAGTTGACATCAACAACAAAACCGAAGAAGTAAAAAACCTTTTTGAGCATCATCACCTGCATCATATTCCTGTAGTTAAAGACGGAAAACTTGCGGGCATCATCAGTCTTACCGATTTTCTGCGTGTTACACTGGGCGCTGAAATTGTTGAGAAAGGAGAAACCTTTGACAACGAAGGTATCAACAAGGTAATTCTGGATTATTTGACCGTTGAAAAGCTAATGACACCAAACCCTGTTTCTTTAAGTCCTGATGCAAAATTATCAGATGCAATAGCACTTTTTAAAGTGAATATGTTCCATGCTATTCCCATTGTAGAGAATGGCAAAGTAACCGGTATTATTTCCACTCTTGACTTGGTGAAGCATATGGAAAAGTTTCTGGAATAAATTTTCCGGACAAGAGGATTAAAATAAATCCGTAATTTCGGGCATCATTAACCCATAAATTTATTACGGACGTGAAAAAAATTTATTCTTCATTATTAATTCTTTCAGCAGTAATTCTCCTAATCTCTTCCTGCAATAAAGATAATTCTGGTTTAGGTATTTATAAATGTGATATTTATAGTGGCAATGATACTATTAACCCGCTTGTGTGGAGTGCATCAAAAGAAACGATTGCAATTCATGCAGGCGCACCTGTAAATATTATTGGAAGAGATAGTGTCTCTACGTTGATAATAAATATAAACGGGTTAACCGATCCTGGCGTTTACCAGGTAATGGACAGCACTGCCAGTTATGTTAGTTTTACGGATGGACCCGGCACTTTCGATGTTTATAAAAGTCTTTATGGCAGCAGCGGAACTATTAAGGTTACAGAAATTAATGATACAAGAATTACCGGCACTTTTGATACCATTGTTCTTTCGAACTCATTTGTCAAAAAGACGTTGAAAAACGGTGAGTTTAATATCGAATTTCAATAAGCCTTTTCTGCAAAAGCTGTTTCAGGATTTTCTACCGCAGATTGTGCTTCTTTCCTGATTGCTGAGTTTTCAGTTGCAGCAAGCTTCTCAAACGTTTCGTGGTATTTTTTGTGGTTGGTTCCCATCCACTTGTCCCAGAAATTAAAGTACAAACCATAATTGCAGTTAGTTAAACTGTGGTGCATATTATGATGCGTTGAGGTGTTATTAATTCCCAGCACAGCATGTTTGGTAAAACCTTTAGGATACATTTCAAAACCCAGATGCCCCATCACATTCAATGCAGTCATAAACAACAGGAAGATTAAAATGGCAATCGGGTGCACCGGAAAAAGAAAAACAATAAGCGGCAGAATTGCTGCTTCAATAAAACCTTCAATCGGGTGAAAAGAAAAGGCTGCCCAAGGCGTTGGGTTCAATGAATGATGGTGAACTTTATGAACCAACGGAAACACTTTTTTCATGTGCATAAAACGATGCGTCCAATAGAAATAGGTGTCGTGAAGAAATATCATGGCCACAATACTGAAAATAAAATAGGCTGTACCGTAGTCAGCTATTTTTGTGTACAAATGAGTCCAACCATGTCGTGAAGCCCAGACAACAAACATTCCGTTGATACCGAAAATTACCATATTGAGCATCGAGTACTTTATCTCATAAAAGATATTTTCCTTGCCAGGGAACTTTTGTTGTATTCTCTTATGCAGCCATTTATTTTTGAAAACAACATAAAATAAAAGATACGCCAACCCTGCAAACACAATATAACGGATGGTGCTGATGGTGAAAATGGCGATACCCTTTTCAATAATATGAGAAAACGAAGCAGGGGTTTTCATAAATGTTGTCCAAAATTACGGATTATTTAGTCCAATTCTGCAAATTTCAACCTTTGTGAAAACTATCCAATTATTTACTTGTTATATAATGGTTCAGCGCATACATTTGCCACCGAAAATTTCATTATTTCTTAACATCCCTATATGAGTTCATCAGGTCTTTTTAAATCTTCAATCGGTAAAAAAATCATCATGGGTTTAACCGGTTTATTTCTCATCACCTTTTTAGTGGTACATGCCTCTATAAATGCTTGTATCTGGTTCAATGACGGTGGTGAAACGTTTACCTTTTATGCTCACTTTATGGGCACAAATACTCTTGTCCATTTTATTGAAGCTGGCCTTTTTGTGGGTTTAATCCTTCACGTTGTTGATGGTTTATTACTTTGGAAACAAAACCGCGATGCCCGTCCGGTTCAATATGCGTATAACAATCCCGGCAAAAATTCAACATGGTATTCGCGCAGCATGGCTCTTCTGGGAACACTTATTCTCCTTTTTCTGGTTATTCACCTGTATGATTTCTGGGCACCCAACCGCCTTGAGTATGTTACAACAGGTGAGGAAAAAGATCTTTTTCAAATGATGCAGGAACGCTTTGAAAGCCTGCCCATTGTACTGCTTTATTGTGCAGGATGTTTTTCGCTTTTCTGGCATTTATTGCACGGCTTTAAAAGCGCTTTCCAAAGTCTGGGACTAAATCATTCGAAATACAATAAAGCTATTGAAGTAGCAGGAATTGCTTTTGCTATTATCGTTCCTGCTGTTTTTGCGCTGATGCCTATCAGCATGTATTTCCACTTGGTTCATTAATCTTTCAATATTCAAGATAATATGTCAACTCTTAATTCAAAAATTCCCGAAGGCCCTTTAGATAAAAAGTGGTCTGACCATAAAGACCATATTCGTTTGGTAAACCCTGCCAACAAAAGGCATATTGATATTATTGTAGTAGGAACCGGTCTTGCCGGTGGCGCTGCTGCTGCTTCGCTTGCCGAGATGGGATACAGTGTAAAAGCATTTTGCTTTCAGGATAGTCCGCGCAGAGCACACAGTATTGCCGCGCAGGGCGGTATTAATGCTGCAAAAAACTATCAGAATGATGGTGACAGTACCTTCCGCTTGTTTTACGACACCATAAAAGGTGGTGACTATCGTGCACGCGAAGCCAATGTTTATCGTCTTGCAGAAGTTTCTGCAAATATTATTGACCAGTGCGTTGCGCAGGGTGTTCCCTTTGCACGCGATTACGGAGGTTTGCTTGACAACCGCTCATTTGGTGGTGTGCAGGTACAACGGACATTTTATGCACGCGGGCAAACGGGACAGCAATTATTGCTTGGAGCTTATTCAGCAATGAGTCGCCAGATTGGAAAAGGAACTATTAAAATGTATAACCGCCACGAGATGTTGGATGTGGTAGTTGTAAATGGAAAAGCGCGCGGAATTATTGCACGCAATTTAATTACCGGTGAGATTGAACGCCATTCAGCACATGCTGTAATTATTGCAACAGGCGGTTACGGAAACGTATTCTTCCTTTCTACCAATGCAATGGGAAGCAATGTAACTGCAGCCTGGAAGATCCATAAGAAAGGTGCTTTCTTCGGAAACCCTTGCTACACACAAATTCACCCTACCTGTATTCCTGTTTCGGGCGACCACCAGAGTAAATTGACGCTGATGTCAGAATCATTGCGTAACGATGGAAGAATTTGGGTGCCTAAGAAGAAAGATGATAACCGCAAACCAACTGATATTCCTGAAGAAGAAAGAGATTACTATTTAGAGAGACGTTACCCTGCTTTCGGAAATCTGGTTCCGCGCGATGTTGCTTCACGAGCTGCAAAAGAGCGTTGTGATGCGGGCTATGGAGTAGGAAAATCAAAGCTTGCTGTTTACCTTGATTTCTCTGATTCAATAAAACGTTTGGGCAAAGATGCAGTTGCAGCAAAGTATGGCAACCTTTTTCAGATGTATGCAAAAATTACGGATGAAGATCCTTATGCAACTCCGATGCGTATTTATCCTGCGGTGCATTACACCATGGGCGGCATCTGGGTTGATTATGATTTAATGACCACCGTTCCGGGATTGTTTGCGTTGGGCGAAGCCAATTTCTCTGACCACGGTGCAAATCGCCTGGGAGCTTCTGCACTGATGCAAGGTTTGGCTGACGGTTACTTTGTTATTCCTTACACCATTGGTGATTATTTAGCTGATGATATCCGCACCGGAAAAATTTCTACCTCAACACCTGAGTTTGATGAAGCAGAGAAACAGGTGAAAGAACGTTTGAATCATTTCATCAATAATAAAGGCACAAAACCTGTTGACCACTTCCACAAAAAGCTTGGAAAAATTATGTGGGACAAATGCGGAATGGCGCGCAGTGAAAAAGGGTTGAAAGAAGCCATTGCAGAAATTCAGGAATTGAAGAAAGAGTTCTGGAAGGATGTGCTTGTTCCCGGAAGCCTGAATGAATTCAATCAGGAACTGGAAAAAGCAGGTCGTGTTGCTGACTTTATTGAGTTAGGCGAACTGATGTGCAAAGACGCTCTTAACCGCAACGAAAGTTGTGGCGGACACTTCCGTGAAGAATACCAGACAGAAGAAGGTGAGGCAATGCGTGATGATGAAAACTACGCTTATGTTGCCGCCTGGGAATACAAAGGTGAGAACGCAGAACCTGTGTTACACAAAGAAGAATTGAAATTCGAGAATATTAAAATAGCACAACGCAGTTATAAATAAGAGCTATGAATCTACTACTCAAAATCTGGCGCCAGAAAGGTCCGAACGAACAAGGTAAAATGGTTGATTACCCTGTAACTGATATTTCAGAAGACATGTCGTTTCTTGAAATGCTGGACGTATTGAATGACCAACTGGTTGTAAAAGGGGAAGTGCCTGTATCGTTTGACCATGACTGTCGCGAAGGTATTTGCGGAATGTGCAGCCTCTATATTAATGGACAGGCACACGGACCTGAAAGACTGGTTACCACTTGCCAGTTGCACATGCGCTCTTTCAAAGATGGTGAAACGATTTTCATTGAACCTTGGAGAGCTAAGGCCTTCCCGGTGGTGAAAGACCTTGTTGTTGACCGCGGTGCTTTTGACCGCATTATGAATGTGGGTGGTTTTGTATCTGTAAACACAGGCGGAGCGCAGGATGCAAATTGTCTTCCTGTTAGTAAGATAGATGCCGATAAAGCATTTGATGCTGCAACCTGTATAGGCTGCGGTGCCTGCGTGGCAACCTGCAAAAACTCTTCGGCTATGTTGTTTGTTTCTGCTAAGGTTTCGCAACTGGCTTTGTTACCGCAAGGTAAAATTGAAGCACAGGAGCGTGTACTGAACATGGTAGAACAAATGGATGTGGAAGGTTTTGGAAACTGTACCAACACAGGTGCCTGCGAAGTAGAATGCCCTAAAGGAATTTCATTGGAAAACATTGCGCGCATGAACCGCGAATACTTGTCGGCTGCGGTTACGGGCGAAGAGAAGAAAGAAATTACAGGCGGGTTTTAGAACTACTTCAGCACTACCCTTCCCAGTTCATCGGTAGCAATTTTACGTTTGATGTCTAACAGCAGTTTGTGCTGTTCCAAAATCTCCATTGTTTCTTCTTCGGTTTTGGCTGTAGCAAACTGTTCTTCGGTTTCGCTGATGCGCTTCATCAGGCGTTTTACCTTAAGAGAGTAGATGGAATGCTTTACTGATTTTGGAATTTGTCCTTCTTCGAGGTTGGTGTGTATCTTATGTTTATCAAGCCACTTGGGACTTAGTAAGTAGGGGCTTGAGATTATCCCCGCAGCAAATCCGCTTATTCTCTGGTCGGGGTTTTGCACATAAAATTTATCATCGGGTATGATGTTTTTCTCAATTGCTTTTCCGGCCTCATTGAAGATGAGTTGGTAGAGCAGGTTATCAAAGTGCAGGTTATCGGCAGTTAAATCGTGGTAGATAAATTCAGCAACGGTGATGAGTATCTCCACTTCTTCACCCGCCTCATTCAAGGTTTTTGCGGGCATCACGGCTTTGTCGCCAAAGGTTATGAGTTGACGAATAATATCACGCTCCTGTTCTTCGTAATCGGGTTCCACTTTTTCTGAAACCGGTTGCTGATGCTGATACTGTTCTTCGCTTTCGGGAATTTGCTGTGCTTCTTCTTCCTTTAAGGTTTTGGTAAAGTTTTTTCTGCGTGTTTTGTTCAGCTCGCTGATGAGCAGTTGCTCATCCACATTCATGATGCGGCTGCACTCGGTGGTGTAAATGTTACGCGAAATGGCATCGGGAATCAGGGAGATGGTTTCCATGATTTCGCGGATAAGACCTGCTTTGGCTATCGGGTCGTTTTGGGTGTCCTTTAATAACAGACCGGTTTTGAAGCCGATGAAATCTTTTGATTCCTTCTTAATGAATTCCTGCAACTCCTCGCCACCCACTTTTTTAGAAAATGAATCGGGGTCATCGCCTTCGGGGAAGAGCACCACCTTCACATTCATGCCTTCTTCCAGCACCAAATCAATTCCGCGGAACGATGCTTTGATACCTGCGGCATCGCCATCGTAGAGTATTGTTATATTTTTGGTGTAACGCTTGATTAATCTGATTTGCTCAACGGTAAGTGAGGTTCCCGATGAGGCCACCACGTTTTCGATGCCTGCCTGATGCATGGAAACAACATCGGTATAACCTTCTACCAGCAGACAATTATCGTTGCTTACAATTTTATTCTTGGCGAAATAGATACCGTACAGTACGTTGCTCTTGTGGTATATCGGGCTTTCGGGCGAGTTGATGTACTTGGCAATTTTTTTGTCGGTGCGCAAGGTGCGACCTCCAAATGCAATTACGCGACCCGAAACATTGTGAATGGGAAACATCACCCGACCTGCAAAGCGGTCGAGTAAACCACCATCATCGCGCTTGATGCAAAGGCCCGTTGCTTCCAGGTATTCGGCTTTGTAGCCCTTTGCTGTGGCGGCTTCGGCTAAGGCTGTGCGTTTTTCAGGACTGTAGCCCATTTGAAATTTTGCAACAATATCGGCAGTAAAACCGCGCTCAATAAAGTAAGGCATACCAATGGCTTTGCCGTCTTCGGTTTCCAGTAAAGTTTCGGTAAAGAATTGCTGCGCAAAACCCGAAACCAGCATCAGACTTTCTTTCTCATTATGCGCCTGAATTTCTTCGGGGCTCTCTTCTTTCTCCTCTATTTCAATGCTGTATTTACGCGCAAGAAAACGCAGCGCCTCGGGATAAGTGAGGTGCTCGTGTTCCATGATAAAGTTAACGGGGTTGCCACCCTTGCCGCAGCCAAAACATTTGTAGATGCCGCGGGCGGGTGATACATTGAACGAAGGTGTTTTTTCGTTGTGAAAAGGACAGAGACCAAGCAGGTTGGCTCCGCGTTTTTTCAGGCTTACAAAATCCCCTACAACCTCTTCAATTCGGGCTGTTTCAAAGATTTTGTCTATCGTATGCCTGTCAATCAAAATTGTTTATGTTGGCTTCGACAGGCTCAGCCTGACAGAAACCAAGTCACACTGAGCTTGTCGAAGTGTTGTTATTGTCCGGGAGGTGTTGCTTTTTCGCCTTGCATTTCCTTAGGAATTTCAATGCCTAATTTAGCAAATATTTTGTTGGTGATGTTATCGCTTTCAGGACCGAAAAGAATAGTAGAAACACCGGTTGATGTGCTTTGGTTAAGCACGTAGGTATAGCCTTCTGCTTTGCTTATTTCGTCAATTGCTTTTTGCAATTTGTCTAGTGACGGTGCAATTAATTCCTGTTGCATGCCCATGAGTTGCTGTTCCTGAAGGGCTTGTTTCTGGCGCAGGGTGCTGTCTAACTTCATCAGTTCTTTCTGACGGTTTTCGTCATCGGCAGGAGTTAGTTTATTTTGTTTAGACAAGCTGGTGTACTCATCCATCTTCAGTTGGAAATAGTTTTCTTCCACCTGCAGGGCCTTTTCTAATTTGCCGGCATAGATTTGAAGATCCTTATTCATCTGCTGCGTTTCGGGCATGTAGGCCAAAATCATTTCTACGTTGGTATAGCCAATTTTAACCTGAGCTAATGCGCCCTGAAGTGTAAATACTACTGCTGCTAGTGTTGCAATCAAAAATTTCATTCTCATGTTTCTTCTTTTTTATTGTTTAGATTTTTTTTAGGGATGCCAAAGGTAGAATTATTTCTGTTCAGCAAAGAGATTTAGGCAATAGGTGTGCCAGAGATAACAGAGCCATCAGTCTGCCTGATTTATTTTAGAAACTGAGTACGTGAAAGAAATTGCTGATTCATTGTAAGAGATTCCTCGCTATCGCTCGGAATGACAGAAGTTTTTGATAGGATTGGCAGGGGGAAAGGCTTGGCGCGCGAAGCGCGCCAAGCCTTTCCCCCTGCTTTGTATTAAGCCACAAATTGTCATTCCGAGCGATAGCGAGGAATCTCATTGTTTATTAACGTAAACTGAGATGAAAACTCCTGCTCTGCCCCCTACCCCAAGTCAACCTCAAACTGCACCACTACTCCGCTGTTGTTTACAGCCGTTAGGTGGCGGTGTGTTCCATAATCGCTGATGCCAAAGGCCGATGCTTTGATGTGCAGTTTACCTGCGTTTACGCTTACCTGTATGGCTGTGCTGTCGGTGCCGTTAGGTGTGGTGGCAAGGTAAAAGCTAACGGCAAAGGCGGGTTCAACCACATCGGTGCTAACTTCAAGTGAAAGGTCATCATCGGCAACAAAGGTGCGGGCAACAATGGCTTTGTTTTCTGAAAGGGCGAGTGTACCGGTAAAGGTATTTTGTTGCAGGTCGCGCAGGGTAGGCAAGTCAAACAGGGCGTTGCAGATGGCTTCCCGTTCAACGTAAAAGCTATCGAGGATAAATGCCATATCACGGTATTGCATATCCATAATGGCTATGCGGGCATTGTCAACTCCGGCACTGTCGAATTTGGTGCTGGCTTTGGCACCCTCCTGCTGGTCGCGGGCGGTATCCAGTATCAGGTAGGTGGCATCTACGTCTGTTTTTACGGTTAGCAGCGCAGGGTCGGCACCAATATTCTGACTAAGTGTCTGATAAGCGTTTACCCTGCTGGTGATACCGCTCTGGTTAAAGGGTTTGCGCCCGCCAGGGAAAATGCTTTTGTAGCGCGGTGTTGATTTAGGGTACACCACTTGTATGGCAACATCCCATGCATCTATTTTGGCGTAGGCTATGGTCAGCTGCTGACTTACGTTCAGGGTTTCGCCTTCCTGAGAGCCACCCGCGCTTTTCCAGTCGTTGTATTTTTGAACAAAGTTGAGGTGCAGGGGGTGGTAGCGGTTGTAGATGGGTATAAACAGGGGATTGTTGTTTTGCGCCATCAGCAAAGCCGCATCGTGATAATTGCTGAGTTTAAGGGCTCTTAAAAAGTTGGTGTTGGTGTTTACTATAAACTGATTGTCGAGGTATTTCCAGGTGCTTTCCATGGTGTTAAAAATTAATTGGGTTAGTGATTAATGTATGTAGTTGTGCTTAAAAAAGTTGGTTGGCTGCAAGTAACGCTCGTTACTTGGGTTAAAAAACGTGGTTGAGTGTCGGTAACGCTCGTTACTTGGGTTCAATAACGTGGTTGGCTGCAAGTAACGAGCGTTACCGACATAAAAGAGGCTTATGGATAGCAAGTAACGAGCATTACTTAGACAAAATGACAGACTTGAAGTGCACAAACGTTCGTTACTGCCATAAAAGAGCCTTCGGCAATGCAAGTAACGAGCGTTACCGACACCCAACCATTTTAAGGGTTGTTTATCACTTTGGTACTTGCTGTTGCCGAACAAAATTTGCATGCTTTGGCGCATTGGTTAATTGATGCGGCAAAGTAAAGCATGAAATGAACGTGCAAAATTGCGACAAATCGCAATAATTATATCGGCTTTATTTTTATCAGGGGGCGCAAATCTTCGGGTATGGCTTCTACTATTTCGCTAAACGGAACCAAGCCAAACAATATTACATAAGCCACAGCCCCGTGTTTGGTGTTTGTTCCGGTGTGGTTGCGAACCTGCCTAACATAGATGTCAGAAGAAGACTTTGAGCGAAATACAACATCAACAGCGATCTTTGAACTCATATCGGCTATCATACATAGCGCAGCTTTTTTTGCCATATCCTCCAATGGCTGTTCAAGGTAATGTGGTTTCATAATAATTTAGTGGTTAAGGTTAAACAATCGGTGGGTTAAGGTGAAGTTGTTTAAAGTTGGCACTAAGAGATTCCTCCCTTCGGTCGGAATGACAGTGATAATGGGTAAAACGAGGGAGGAGGCAGGGCGAGCTTCGCTCGCCCTGCCT
>CAMBRL010000128.1 GCA_945870105.1 Chitinophaga pinensis | reverse complement strand
AATTGACAAGCCGGAGAATATTGAGGAACTGAAAAAAGTGCAGCGGAGTTTTAAAGTGGAGGAAATAAATAATCAATAATAATAAGTTTTTCCGGCCCGTTTATAAAACGGAATTATAAACCCGATACGAATTCCGTAAAGCACATCGTAACGACTTTTAGTATCGCGCTGCATGGTGTCCCAGTTATAGCTTCTGCGGTTTTGAGTAAACGCTTGTGTGAACTCAAAGCCGCCATAAAAATTCATCAGTCGTTTATTTCCAAGAAACATATAACCCAGAAAATGATCCAGCAGAAATCCGTTGGTCAGGCGGTCGTAGCCTTTCTTTGATTCTTTGGTCAGTTGTGGCGCAGTGTTATTAGCAATATCAAAGCGAATTTTGTGCTGCATAAAACCTGCTCCCGTTGTAAAAATAATTCCTGAATTTTTGTTTGGTTTTCCAAGTGGGAATATCTTTCCGATTTTAACACAAGTGGTATACCCTCTTTCTGAAATAGCAATGTCGGCATATTGTCCGTCCTGACCAATAATTTCACCCTGATTGGTTTTCATTCCGTCAAGAATACTACTCTCCTTTATATCTGATCCGAAGATGAAATGAAAGTCGGCACCAAAAACCCAATTCTTTTTATTCTTAACCATAAAATCTACGCCAACACTTGAACTAACTCCAAAACGGTCTTTCATATCACCGGCAGGAATTTGGAACGCATAAGAAAAACAAAACATGGGAGCTGTTACCAAACTGTCCTTTAGGTTCAGTTGCGCAAGCGAAGTAAGAGAGTTAGAAAGAGAGAAGGTAAGAAAGAGTAAAACTGCTTTTTTCATTGCAGCGCAAAGCTAATAGAAATCTATGTTCACGAAAAGAGAAAGAATTATACTTTTGAAAACCTTACTTCGATAAATGAGCCTCATTAAAATAAGATTTTCAATCGCCATAATTTTTCTGTTCTTCCTGGTTAGCATCAGTACCGCTCAACCCTGGTATCAACAGACCACCATTTACCAGATTTACCCCCGCTCCTACTACGATACCAATGGTGATGGCATTGGCGATATAAAAGGTATTATTCAAAAACTGGACTATATCCAATCACTGGGCTTTGAAACCATCTGGTGCTCACCGTTCTTTGGTTCACCACAGAAAGATTTCGGGTATGATATTTCGAATTACACCGACATAGCGCCTGAATACGGAACTTTGGAAGATGCGCAGACATTGGTAAACGAAGTACACAAGCGCGGAATGAAGATCGTGTTTGACATGGTGATGAATCACACCTCGGATGAAAATCCCTGGTTCAAAGAATCGGCTGCTTCTAAAAATAATTCGAAGGCAGACTGGTATATCTGGCGAGATAAACCCAACAGATGGAAATCGGCTTTGAAACAAAAAGGCTGGCACTATTCCAAAGAACGAGATCAGTATTACTGGGCTAGTTTTCTGCCTTTTCAGCCTGATTTGAATTACCGAAACCCGGAAGTGAAAGAAGCCATGTTTGATGTTGTAAAATTCTGGCTAGGTAAAGGTGTTGATGGTTTCCGGTTGGATATGTTCAACTCTATTTACAAGGATTCTATTTTCCGCAACAACGCTGCATCACGCAAGGCAGTGATGAAAAAACACGATGCAAAAGAATACCGCAAAACCATCAAGGGTATTACCAATCAACCCGAAAGTTTTGGCTTTGCGAGAGAATTGCGTGCCGTTTGTGATTCATTCGGTGATAAAGTATTGCTGGGCGAAGTATTCGGAAACCACCAGATGATAAGGCGTTTTCTGGGCGAAGAAAAGAATGACGGACTTGGACTGGCTTTCGACTTTGAAATGCTGCGCTTCAAATTCAAGGCAAACTATTTTCACGAATTAATTGAAAGCATGGAAAAAGATTTCCCTGCGCCTTTCAATCCCGTTTACGTGTTCAGCAACCACGATCGCAGGCGCATGGCAAGGCGACTGAAAGGCAACCTGGATAAAGCAAAACTTATTCACCTGCTGCAATTCACTTCAAGAGGAACACCTTGCTTTTATTATGGAGAAGAATTGGGCATGACCGATGTACGTATGCCTTACCGCAAAGCGCTAGATCCTGTGGCACATTTATATCCCGGGCTGCCTCGCTTTCTGGTTGACATGGCGGGAGAAACTATGAACCGCGATGAGATGCGGACACCCATGCAATGGGATAGCACAAAAAACGCAGGCTTCTCAACTGCGGATAAAACATGGCTTCCGGTTGGAGAAAATTACAAAACCCTAAATGTTGAAACAGAAAAAGCAGATGAAAACTCCATGTTTAATTTCATCAGCAAATTGGTTGAACTGCGCAACAACAACCTTGCTCTGCAAAGTGGAAAGATGGAACTTATACCTGCAAAAGAACTTCCGCGCAATGTGTTGGGATATTGCCGAACTGATGAAAAAGAAAGAATAGCAGTGCTTATAAATTTCGGGAAACGGGAGAAGCAATTTGAACTTATGTATGAACCTTCCCGCAAATTACTTTCTACTGAACCAAACATATCTGAAACGCCTGATAAAACAATTCTCTTAAAACCTTTTTCGGGTATACTTGTTTTAATGAAATAAGTCTGATTTTACTCATCAAAAAAATCCGCTTTTTTACTTTCATAAATTATTAGCTTTGCACCCGTTTTAAAAAATCCTTTAACAAAATTCAAGCAATGAAAATATTAGTCTGCATCAGCAAAGTACCTGATACAACAACAAAAATTTCCTTCGTTGATAACGATACAAAATTCAATGAAGATAAAGTTCAGTTTATCGTAAATCCTTATGACGAATGGTATGCGCTGGTGCGTGCACTTGAAATCACCGAAAAATCGGGTGGGACTGTTACTATCATTAATGTTGGTCCAGCTGACAATGATCAGATTATCCGCAAAGCATTGGCAATTGGCGCTAACGACTCAGTTAGAATTGACGGCAACTCAAATGAATCATTTTATGTGGCTTCACAAATTGCAGAATATGCAAAAACACAGGGCTACGATATCGTTATGACCGGACAAGAAACCATTGACTATAATGGAGCTGAAGTAGGTGGTATGATTGCAGAATTAATGAATGTTCCTTACGTTTCACATGCAAGCACACTGGATGTTGATGGCGGAAAAGCAACTATGAAACGCAACATCGAAGGCGGTTACGAAACAGTAGAAGTTGCCGGAACATTTGTAGTAAGCTGCCAGAAAGGAATGGCAGAAGCACGTATTCCTAACATGCGCGGAATTATGGCGGCACGCACAAAACCATTGACAGTTGTTGCTCCTGTAAACGTTGCTCAACTAACTTCTATAAAAGTATTCACCCTGCCGCCTGCAAAAGCAGCGGTTAAAATGATCAGCCCTGATAATGTTGCTGAACTGGTGAACTTGTTGCACACTGAAGCAAAAGTTATCTAATAATATAACATATAAAAAAATAAAGAAAATGTCAGTTTTAATATACGCAGATACCATCAACGGAAAAGTAAAAAAATCTTCACTGGAGGCAATTCACTACGGAAGCAAAGTAGCTTCGCTGTTGGGAACCAACGCAGTTGCTTTAGTGGTTAACTCTTCTGATAACCTTGCAGAACTTGGTAAATACGGAGCAACAAAAGTTCTGAAAATTACCAACGATAAATTGAACGCATTCGACCCGCAACTGTTAACAGCTGCTATTGCACAGGCTGCAAACTCAGCAGGAGCAAAAGTGGTGGTGTTCGCACACGACTCAACCGGAAAATCATTGGCATCACGCCTTTCAGCACGCTCAAAAGCAGGATTGGTAAGCGGTGCAACTTCATTACCAAACCTTGATGGCGGAAGTTTCATTCTTCGCAAAAACGTATTCTCGGGTAAAGCTTATGCCGATATCAACATCCTTACCGATGAGAAAGTAATTTCTTTAATGCCAAACTCTTTTCCTGTAGTTGCAACTGATGCCTCTGCTGAAGTAGCTGATTTCAGTGCCGACCTTTCAGGTATAACCTCAACATTGGTAGTAAAAGAAGTAAACCGTGCATCTGCATCAGGTGTAGCTCCGCTGCCGGAAGCAGAATTAGTAGTAAGCGCAGGACGCGGAATGAAAGGCCCTGAGAACTGGGGCATGATTGAAGAACTTGCTACTTTGTTGGGCGCAACTACTGCCTGCTCACGCCCTGTAGCTGATATCGGCTGGAGACCGCACCACGAGCACGTGGGACAAACCGGTATCGCTATCCGTCCTAACTTATATATAGCTATCGGAATTTCGGGAGCTATACAACATCTTGCGGGAGTAAACCAAAGCAAGGTGATTGTAGTCATCAACAAAGATCCTGAAGCGCCTTTCTTTAAAGCAGCCGACTACGGAATTGTAGGCGATGCCTTTGAAGTAGTTCCTAAACTGATTGAGGCATTCAAGACACTGAAAGCAAATAATTAAACTTATTCACCACAGATTACACAGATTAGCGCAGATTTAATTTGTGTAATCTGTGGCAAAAACACTACTTTAGATTCTGCTTTCTGCAACTGCCGAATGGAAAAGAAAAAAATAAAATTAGACATCATCGGTTTATCCTACAGCCAGACACAATCGGGTGCTTATGCCTTGGTGCTGGGTGAGGCAGAAGGCAAAAGACGCTTACCCATTATTATTGGCGGACCCGAGGCGCAGAGCATTGCCATTGAACTGGAGAAGATGCAGCCCACCCGTCCCCTTACACACGATCTTTTTAAATCTTTTTCTGAAGCCTTTAATATCAAGGTGATTGAAGTGGTGATTTACAACTTAGTGGAAGGAATTTTTTATGCCAACCTTGTTTGTCAGAATGAATTGGGCGAAGTGCAGGAAATTGATTCACGCACATCCGATGCTATTGCACTGGCAACACGTTTCAACTGTCCGGTTTACACGTATGAATTCATACTTTCTTCGGCAGGAATAATTATGGAAAACGATGGCGCTTTTGCCGAAACAGAAAAAGCAGAAAAGAAAACACCCAAAGCCGGCAAAGGCGATAAGGGTGATAAATACTCAGAGATAACTACCAGTGAGTTGGAGACGATGCTGAAAGAAGCCATTGAAGACGAGGCTTACGAAAAGGCAGGACGCATTAAGCAGGAGTTGGATAAGCGTCAGCAATCGTAACTTTCCCGTAACGTCATGCTGAACTTGTTTCAGCATCTCTATTTAAAGACCCTGAAACAAGTTCAGGGTGACGGATGTTAACTAATAATCCCTGCAATAGTAGCAGACAAGTACGAAGCCAGCGTTCCGCAGAACAAGGCTCTCATGCCCAGTTTGGCAAGGTCGGCCCTGCGTTCAGGAGCTAAGGCACCGATGCCGCCAATCTGCATACCCACGCTGCTGAAGTTTGCGAAACCGCAAATAGCAATGCTGATAATGAGCAATCCTTTATCGCTGACAATGGGAACGGCATTGCTTGTTAAATTCTTGAAGGCCACAAATTCATTCACGGTAAGTTTTTGTCCCAACAGGGTTGCGGCATTGTTTACATCTTCCATAGGAATACCCATGCTCCATGCAAAAGGGAAAAACAATTTCCCGAAAATATAATCCAGTGTAAGTCCGTCCCAAAGATGGCCGAGCGACCAGTTAATCATTGCAATCAGCGCAATAAAACCAATGAGCATCGCAATCACATTCATGGAGATTTTAAAACCTTCGGCAGCACCGTGACTGATGGCATCAATCAGATTGCTGTATTCGCTTTTTACTTCCAGCTTTACGTTTCCCATGGTTTGCGATTCTTCGGTTTCGGGGAACACAATTTTAGAAATAACCAGCGCACCGGGCGCTGCCATCAAACTGGCGGCAATCAGGTACTCGGCCTTCGCGCCCATGTTGGCATACACAATTAAAATACCTCCGGCAATGCAGGCAAGGCTTCCGCTCATGGAAGCCAGCAACTCACTTTTGGTCATTCCCGAAAGATAAGGACGTATCATTACCTGCGCTTCCACCTGCCCCACAAAGGCACTGGCTACATTGCTCAGCGCCTCGGCACCGCTTACGCGCATAATAAAGTTCATGGCTTTAGCAATGACAGAAACTACGCGCTGCATAAAACCAATATGATAAAGTATGGCAACAAGAATGCAAACCAGAATAATGGTTGCCGTGATATTAAACGCAAAAACAAAAATTCCGGGACTGCCGTAATTCTGGACTTCACCGGTATATTTTACAGCAGCAATGCCGCCATAAGCAAAGTTGGCGCCTTCTTTGGCAAACTGTTCTATCTTTTCCATGCCCTTGCCAAGCATCTGGAAAAAGCGGGTAACGGGTGGTATCTTAAGAACCAACACCGCTATCAGCACTTGCAGTGCAACACCACTCAGCACCAAACGATAGTTGATGGCCTTGCGGTTGTTTGAAAACAAAAACGCGAGTAAGAAGATGAGGGCTATGCCTGTTAAACCTTGAAAACGTTCCATAGAATAATTGGGTTTGGAAAAGACAAAGATAATTTTTTGGAGTATTTTTCTTAATTTTGAATGTTAATTATTAAACAAATCAAATCTTACAAACTACCATGAGCAGTTTTCTTGTAAATATTAAAGATGAAAGTAAAATGGAAGTTTTACTTAATTTTTTAAAAAGCCTGAACTACATCAGTGTTGAAAAATTTGAAGATACCGATATTGCTCTCACTGACGAACAAAAAAAGGTGTTAGACCATCGCAGGGCAACTGCCAAGCCAGAAGATTTTATAAACTGGGAAACAGCTAAGAAACAGTTGAAATTCAGGAAAAAATAAACATGGCTTTTACAGTTGTTATAGAGCCGCGGGCTGTAACAGATATTCAAAAAGCTATTGACTATTACGATGAGCAATTGCCCGGACTGGGCGAACGATTTAATGCCGCTGTTACTAATCACATTGCAGCAATTAAACTAAATCCATTTTATCAGGTGCGCTATAAAGACTACCGCGCCATGCCCATAAGTAAGTTCCCCTACATGATGTTGTTTTATATTGATGAGACAATAAAAACAGTTTACATTATTGCTGTTTTTAATACCTGGCAAAACACTGAAAAACTGCCGGTGTAATTTTTAACACAGAGGGCACGGAGAAGGCACAGAGGTGCACAGAGGAAATAAATTAGTTTAATTTTGGGTGGGGTTAACGAAATGGAGTGAACAGAAAACTTCGGAAAGCCTTCCAGAATTTGCGGTAGATGTAAATGACACGACAATGACATTAAAAGAATTTATAAAACAGTTTGACAAAGACAATTCAATTATTCTTCTTGAAGGCAAAAGAATTGTATTAGAGGCAGACAAAGAGAAGCTAACTGCATTAGGAAAATTGTTAGCGTCAAAAACATCAAGAATTACTTTCAGAAGTGGTAATGCAGAAGGCTCAGATCAATTATTTTCTGACGGTGTAACTTCTGTCGACAATAAAAAATTACAAGTTATTACACCATATTCCGGACATAGACAAAAAACTAATCAAGCGTACGATACAATTTCGTTAGACAACATAAATATTGCAGCAGAGCCATCAGTTGTATATCAATCAAAAAACAATAAAAAAACCGAAAAGCTCATTGATCAATTTGTATCCGGGGATAAAAATCGTTTTACAATAAAAGCAGCTTATATTATTCGAGATACAATCAAAGCAATTGGAACTAAAGAAATTAAGCCTGCTACTTTTGGAATATTCTATGATGATTTAGATAATCCGATGACAGGAGGAACAGGACATACAATGAATGTTTGCGAAGAAAATGACATCCCAATAATTGACCAAAAAGTATGGTTCAAATGGCTGAAAGAATAGAATATCATAACGCTAACTGCACATTTCCAAAAAATTACCCCTCCCAACCCCTCACCCCACCTACGTTTCCGAATGTTTCATCGCCCAACAGTCTAAATCACAAGGCTGAATAACCACCATAGCAGGGCGAAGCAACAATTTTATCCGAAAAAATGGCTTCGCAGTGCTTGAACGTAGGTTCGCACTGCTTGATTGTGCCTTCGCACTGCTTGGTTTTTGCTTCGCACTGCTAAGCTGTTTATTCGCACTATTAGGTATTTGTTTCGATGTTCTTGGCTCTTATTACGCACTTATTGCGTCTTTCTTTGTAGCAATTGTTTGCCTGTTAGCAGCACAGTGTTATTCTTTTCAATAGCTACGCAACTTATCCTCATTTCCTGCTTTTTACTGCGCAGTATTTTTAACATTTTTTCACATTTTTTTAGAATTTTTAACATTGTTATAGTTGCGCGGCACTAAGGATGCATGCAATTTTGCAGCACTAATTTTTAAAACCTTAAAAACATGAAAGAACTAATCAGAGATTACCACATGACCGACCCTGAACTGGTCTTAAAAAGTCAGGATGTAGATGACAGCATTGACCGTGACATTGCTGAATTTTCAACGCGCGGCTACACACCCGCCAAAAAAGCTGCCTTTGAGTTGGCTATCACCACCTTTGATGGTATGCCCAGCGACAACTACCTGCTGGGGCAGCAGGAAGAAAAAACGCAGACAAAAAACACGGTGCGCAGGGCTTGCGAGAAAAAGATAAACCTTGTATTAACCGCAGTGGAGAATGTTTACGGTAAAAACAGTGCGCAGTACAATCTGTTTACCGAAGACAAATCGCTGTCGCAACTCAGCGACCCGCAACTGCTGCGCTACATGGAAGACTTTGCCGACAGTACTAACGAGCATCTTGGTGATTTGGCTGACGAGGGTGTTACAGCTGCCACCGTTGCCGAACTTAACAGTCTGCGCACCGACTTTAACAACGCTCTTAAAGCCCAGCGCAAAGCCGAAAAAGACCGCAACACCGGCAACAGCAACCGTATAGCAGCCGGCAATGGGCTTTACAAGTTGCTGGTGAAATACTGCAACACGGGCAAAGACATTTGGTATGGCGTTGATGAAAGTAAATACAACGATTATGTAATTACCGAATCGTCTTCGGGTAATTCAAACCTGTTTACCGGAACAGTAGCGGGAAATACTATTGTAAACGTGCTTAACAACTCTAATTCAAATTATGTAATCGGTAAAACATTGCGGTTGAAAAACACCACTTCCGGACCTGCAATAGGTGGCTTGTATTTTTACGGTGCAATGAGCGCAATTGATGGCTGGAGCGGTTTAGGTGTAAACCTTAACCCCGGTCAGGAAACTACTTTTGTACTTGACGCTATGAATTTCCGCCCCTTCTTTAACATTCAAAACCAAGGACCTAATGACCAGACGTATGAGGTAGAGATTTTGTAATCTCTTAAAAACAAAAAAGCCCTCTCGCCACAGGCGAGAGGGCTTTTTTGTTTTATAAACTCAGTGAACCTCTGCGTCTTCTCTGTGCCCTCTGTGTTAAAAATCCTACTTAATCACCACACCCGTAGCCTCAAACACCAGCGCAATTTCGGGTTCGGTAATTTTGTCAATCTCTTCTTGTGATAAGCCTTCATCTGAGGCATAGTGTTGCAGGTCGGCAACCGAAGTGGTATCAAAAGTGGCAGTACCTTTAAAGGTGGCCTCTTTTCCATCGCAGTCTTTGGGAACAAAAAAGCCGTAGTCTTTAAACGTTACGCGCATTTCTTCGTTTTCTCCCAGGTCAATGGTCATCCAGCAACCTTTCTTTTTGCAGGCTTCGTTTATTTTTCCGGTTACCACTACATCGGTGGCTTTGCCTTCTTTTGCAAGGGCAGGCAGTTCAGTTGCGGCCACAGCATTTTCTACTTTAAATTCTGTACCGTAAAAAGTTCCGGTGGCGGTTTCTGCTGTTTTGTTTCCGCAGGAATAAATGGCTAACGAAGCCGCGAATAAGAAGAGTGTTTTTTTCATGTTATTTGATTTTTGTTTGGCCACAGATTCACAGATTTTTATTCTTTCATTAATCTGTGAATCTGTGGCAACTATTTAGTTTGTATTAGTTGCCAATTTGCTTTTTCTAAATCCGTAAAGAAAATAAATCACCACGCCAATCACCAGCCAGATGGTAAACCATATCCAGTTGCTGAGCGCCATACCCGTCAAAAGGTAGCAGCACGATACCACACCCAGCACCGGAATAAGTGAGAAGTTTTTAAGGAAGGAGAAAATTGCCATCAACACACACACCACAAAAAATATAATCATAGGAATATTGGCAGCTGCCGTTTCGCTGCTGATGATAAATGTATTGCTAAAGAACTGAGGATTGAATTGCAGCAACAACCCTGCTGCCACCACTACCATTGCCGGAAAAATAAATTTGCTGTTAACGTATGGAAGTTTGAATTTACCGCCCTCACCCGCTTGTTTCGGAGGAAGCATCAACACACCACCACACACCAACACAAAGGCAAACAAGGTTCCTA
>CAMBRL010000127.1 GCA_945870105.1 Chitinophaga pinensis | reverse complement strand
ATGCTATATGACAAGGCTTTCGGCAGCAATTACAGTTTCAGAAATTACACCCTTGATTTGCGGAAATACATAAGTGTTTACAAAGAGAATATTATGGCTCTTCAACTCTATGCCGAACATGGAAACGGAACCATTCCTTTCCACATGCTCAGTATGATGGGAGGCACGCAACTGATGCGGGGTTTTTTTCAAGGTCGTTTTAGGGATAATAATCTGTTGGCTTTTCAGGCTGAAGCTCGAATTCCAATATGGCGCAGATTCACATTTGCTGCATTCGCAAGTCTGGGACAGGTAAGCCCAGGCATTAACCAGTTTGCTTTAGACAAAACAAAACTAACCGGTGGAGCAGGAATAAAAATGCGGTTGCTGAAAACACAAAAAATAAATGTACGCCTTGATGCCGGCTTTGGAAAAGATAGCTACGGGATTTATCTGGATTTTTCAGAAGCATTTTAATGCCTCACCCTTCCCTGTAGAAAGGAGAGGGTTATACATTTCAGATTTTCTTATGTTTGCACCCCCTTTTAATTTTTACAATTGTTTAATCTTTTCAATTAGTACTTAAAATGTCTTACAATAAAATAGTTGAAATTCTTGGCAAAGATGCCGACAGCCTGCTAAAACACGAATGTAAAACCGTTGACAAAAACACGCTTACTTTACCCGGTAGTGATTTTGTTGACCGCGTTTTCCGTGACAGCAATCGCAGCAATCAGGTGTTGCGCAGCATCAATTCTATTTATAACCACGGAAGATTGGGCGGAACAGGTTATGTTTCTATTCTACCGGTTGACCAGGGAATTGAACATAGCGCGGGTGCTTCATTTGCTCCCAATCCCGCTTTTTTCGACCCTGAAAATATTGTGAAACTTGCTATTGAAGGTGGCTGTAATGCTGTTGCATCTACTTTTGGCGGGCTTGCATTATGTTCCAGAAAATATGCACACAAAATTCCTTTCATTGTAAAAATTAATCACAACGAGTTTCTCACTTATCCGAATAAATTTGACCAAATCATGTTTGGCTCTGTTGAAGAAGCTTGGAATTTAGGCGCAGTTGCGGTGGGCGCAACCATATACTTTGGTTCTGAAGAATCAGGTCGTCAAATTGTGGAAGTTGCAGAAGCGTTTGAAAGAGCGCACGAATTAGGAATGGCAACTATTCTTTGGTGCTACATGAGAAATAATGGCTTCAAAAAAGATGGTGTTGATTATCACACAGCAGCAGATTTGACCGGACAAGCCAATCATTTGGGTGTTACCATTCAGGCAGATATTATCAAACAAAAATTGCCTACTAACAATGGTGGCTATAATGCTTTAAATTTTGGTAAAACCCATAAAAAAGTTTACAGCGATTTAAGCAGTGATCATCCGATTGACCTTACCCGTTATCAGGTTCTGAATTGCTACAGCGGAAAAATCGGTTTAATCAATTCAGGCGGGGCATCAACAGGTGCAGCTCAAAGCGATTTGACAGAAGCCGTTGCAACAGCCGTTATCAATAAAAGAGCAGGCGGACACGGTTTGATTTCAGGACGTAAAGCCTTCCAAAAACCTTTTAAAGATGGTATCAGTCTGCTGAACTCAATTCAGGATGTATATCTTGAAAAAGAAATCACCATTGCATAGTAAATCAACGATTGCGAAGAATTCGCATATTCGTATTGAAATTCGTTATTCGTTGATATAATTCATGGCTGAAAAAGTAAGTTGGTTTAAACGTATTCGCGGAGGCATCACTACCTCAACACGGGAGAAGAAAGAAGCTCCTGAGGGGTTGTGGTATAAATGCCCTTCCTGCAAACATATTGTTGAAACCAACGAGAATGCAGCCCATCTGTGGGTTTGCCAGAAATGCAATCACCACCAGCGCATCGGTTCAAAAGAATATTTCGGGATATTATTTGACGAAGGAAAATTCAAAGAAGTAAATGCTAATCTTGTTTCTGCTGACCCGCTTAATTTTTCAGACACGCAGAAATATACAGAGCGTTTAGCAGCTTCAGAAAAGAAAACGGGTTTGAAAGACGCCATTTCCACTGCAACCGGAAAAATTGAAGGCGTTGAAACAATGGTTGCCTGCATGGATTTTACCTTTATAGGTGGTTCAATGGGTGCCGTGGTAGGCGAAAAAATTTCACGCGCCATTGATTGCTGTATAAAAAAGAAAACACCGCTTATTATTATCTCAAAATCAGGAGGTGCACGAATGATGGAGGCTGCTCATTCACTGATGCAAATGGCTAAAACTTCGGTTAAACTTGCTCAACTTGGCAAGGCGAAAATTCCTTATATATCCTTAATTACAGACCCTACAACGGGTGGAGTTACCGCTTCTTTTGCCATGTTGGGAGATCTGAATATAGCAGAACCCGGAGCATTAATCGGTTTTGCAGGCCCCCGCGTGGTAAGGGAAACCATAGGAAAAGACCTGCCAAAAGACTTCCAAACCTCTGAATTCCTTCTGGAGCATGGGTTTCTGGACTTTATTGTGGAACGAAAGAACCTGAAAAGCAGGTTAGCCCAGACCTTAAAATTCTTTGCAGCTTAATTTTTTTACAAGGTGTTGGCTGTTAGGAATAAATTTCTACCTTTGCCGCCCTACAAAACGAAAAATAAATAAAGACGCAAAAAAGACGCAACATGAATTTGACAAAAGAAAAGAAACAAGAAATCTTCAAAAAGCACGGTAAATCAGCTAAAGATACCGGCTCTACTGAAGGACAAGCGGCATTATTCACAGCTAGAATAAACCACCTGACCGAACACCTTAAAAAAAATCACAAAGATTTTGGCACCCAGCGTGCACTTGTGAACTTAGTAGGTAAACGCACCAGCCTGCTTGGATACCTCAAGAACAAAGATATTGAGGCTTACAGAGAAGTCATCAAGAAACTCAAAATAAGGAAATAATTTCCTCAGATAATCGAAAAAAGGCAATTCTTTAATTGCCTTTTTTCGTTATTTATTCGTTTCAAAACACTTCAACTTTGTTCAGAGTGACACTCACATCTGAACTTTTAACAATCTAACACTTTAAATCGTGAACATACAAACACAAACTATTACAATGGCCGATGGAAAAACCATCACCATTGAAACCGGCAAACTTGCCAAACAAGCTGATGGTTCAGTTGTCCTGAAAACAGGAAATACCATGTTGCTTGCTACCGTTGTTTCCAACAAAGAAGCAAAACCGGGAACCGATTTTTTACCATTATCTGTTGACTATCAAGAGAAATATGCTGCCGTAGGAAGATTCCCCGGTGGTTTCTTCAAACGTGAAGCACGTTTATCTGAATACGAAATTCTGATTTCCCGTATTGTTGACCGCGCACTGCGCCCGCTTTTCCCGAATGATTACCATGCTGATGTCCAGGTAATGATTTCATTGATTTCATCAGATGCTGATATTCTGCCTGATTCATTGGCAGGACTTGCAGCTTCTGCGGCAATCAGCGTTTCTGATATTCCTTTTCAGGGACCAATCTCTGAGGTGCGTGTTGCTAAAATTGACGGGAAATATATTGTAAACCCGCTTCGCTCTGAAATGGAGAAAGCAACGCTTGATATCATTGTTGCAGGTTCACTTCATGACATCAACATGGTGGAAGGTGAAATGAAAGAAGTTTCGGAAGAAGAAATGATTGAAGCCATTAAAATTGGTCACGAAGCCATTAAATTACAGTGTCAAGGACAGATTGAACTTGCTTCACGTGTTGAGAAGAGCAAAGTGAAAAGAACTTACAATCACGAAGAGAACGACCTTGACCTGAAAGCACAGATTGCAAAAGCAACCTACGATAAATGCTACACTGTAGCAAAAGCAGGTAACCCGAATAAAACACAACGCAAAGAAGCATTTGATTCAATCAAAGCAGAGTTTGTGGCAACACTTACTCCTGAGGATGCAGCGGCTAAAAAAGCACTTATCGGCAAATACTTTCACGATGTGGAGAAAGATGCGGTTCGCGATTCAGTATTGAATGAAAGAACCCGTTTGGATGGTCGTAAATTAGATGAAATTCGTCCTATCTGGAGTGAAGTAGATTACCTGCCTTCTGCGCACGGTTCTGCAATTTTCACACGTGGTGAAACACAATCGTTGACTACTGTTACATTGGGTAGCAAACAAGACGAACAAATTATTGATGGCGCTGTGTTTGAAGGAAAAAACAACTTCCTGTTGCACTACAATTTCCCATCTTTCTCAACCGGTGAGGCAAGACCTAACCGTGGTGTTGGAAGACGCGAAGTAGGACACGGTAACCTTGCTATGCGTTCATTGAAACAAGTATTGCCAAGCTCAGAAGAAAGCCCTTACACGGTGCGTGTGGTTTCTGATATTCTGGAATCAAACGGTTCTTCTTCAATGGCTACTGTTTGTGCAGGAACACTGGCACTGATGGATGCAGGTATTAAAATAAAAAAACCGGTTTCGGGTATTGCAATGGGACTTATTGCAAACAGTGCTGGAAAATATGCAGTGCTTTCTGATATTCTTGGTGACGAAGATCACCTGGGTGATATGGACTTTAAAGTTACCGGAACAAAAGATGGTATCGTTGGCTGCCAGATGGATTTGAAAGTAGATGGTTTGTCTTATGCAGTTCTTGCAGAAGCTTTGCAACAAGCAAAACAAGGTCGCTTACACATTTTGAATGAAATGGGTAAAACGCTTTCTGCTCCCCGTGAAGATTACAAACCACATGCTCCGCGTGTAGTGAAAATGACGATTGCTAAAGACTTCATCGGTGCGGTAATCGGGCCAGGAGGAAAAGTGATACAGGAAATGCAACGCGAAACAGGTGCTACTATTTCTATTGAAGAAGTAAATGGAATGGGTATCATTGATATTCTTGCCGTGAACAAAGAAGCAATTGATAAAGTGGTTGCCAAAATCAAAGGCATTACTGCAACACCTGAGGTAGGTGATATCTACACCGGAAAAGTTAAATCAATCATGCCGTTTGGTGCGTTTGTGGAAATACTTCCCGGAAAAGACGGATTGCTGCACATCTCAGAAATTGAGCACCGCAGATTAGAAAAAGTAGAAGATGCTTTGAAAGAAGGTCAGGTGATTGAAGTGAAACTGATTGAGGTTGACAAAAAAACCGGAAAACTGAAACTTTCACGTAAGGTTTTATTGCCAAAACCTGAGAAAACAGAGCAGGCGAACTAAGCTTTCTATCAAACATTATTAAAAAAGGACGAAAATATTTTCGTCCTTTTTTAATAATGTTTGATAGAAAGCTTAGTTCGCCTGCTCTGTTTTCTCAGGTTTTGGCAATAAAACCTTACGTGAAAGTTTCAGTTTTCCGGTTTTTTTGTCAACCTCAATCAGTTTCACTTCAATCACCTGACCTTCTTTCAAAGCATCTTCTACTTTTTCTAATCTGCGGTGCTCAATTTCTGAGATGTGCAGCAATCCGTCTTTTCCGGGAAGTATTTCCACAAACGCACCAAACGGCATGATTGATTTAACTTTTCCGGTGTAGATATCACCTACCTCAGGTGTTGCAGTAATGCCTTTGATTTTGGCAACCACTTTATCAATTGCTTCTTTGTTCACGGCAAGAATATCAATGATACCCATTCCATTTACTTCTTCAATAGAAATAGTAGCACCTGTTTCGCGTTGCATTTCCTGTATCACTTTTCCTCCTGGCCCGATTACCGCACCGATGAAGTCTTTAGCAATCGTCATTTTCACTACACGCGGAGCATGTGGTTTGTAATCTTCACGGGGAGCAGAAAGCGTTTTACCCATTTCATTCAAAATGTGTAAGCGACCTTGTTTTGCTTGTTGCAAAGCTTCTGCAAGAACTGCATAAGACAAACCATCTACTTTCAAATCCATCTGGCAGCCAACGATACCATCTTTTGTTCCGGTAACTTTAAAGTCCATATCACCCAGGTGATCTTCGTCACCAAGAATATCAGAAAGCACTGCATATTTTCCAGCACTGTTTGCAATAAGTCCCATTGCAATACCCGAAACCGGTTTTTTTATTTTAATACCTGCATCCATCAGTGCCAGTGTTCCTGCACAAACAGTAGCCATTGAAGAAGAACCGTTTGATTCCAGAATATCAGAAACCACACGCACCGTGTAAGGGCTTTCTTCTGAGCTTGGCAATACTTGTTTCAATGAACGCATAGCAAGGTTACCGTGTCCTACTTCGCGTCTTCCAACACCACGGTTAGGTCTTGCCTCACCGGTTGAGAAAGATGGGAAATTGTAGTGCAACAGGAAGTTGTTTTTTCCTTCAAACACAGCGCCATCAATAATTTGTTCGTCTTGTTTGCTACCCAATGTAACAGTAGTCAACGATTGTGTTTCACCACGTGTGAAAATTGCAGAACCGTGCGCAGAAGGCAGGTAATCTACTTCACTCCAGATAGGACGAATTTCATCTAATTTACGACCATCCAAACGGGTTCTTTCATTCAATACTGAATCGCGAACCGCATCTTTCTCCACATCGTGAAAGTATTTGCCGATAAGTGCTTTTTTAGCCGCTGCATCCTCAGGAGTAAGTGTTGCCACAAACTCTGCTTTGATTGAATCAAATGCTTCTTTGCGTTGTGTTTTATTCGGGTTACCTGCTTTTGCTACAGTGTAGCATTTATCGTAGGTTGCTTTTGCAATCTGTGCTTTCAGGTCAAGGTCGTTCTCTTCGTGATTGTAAGTTCTTTTCACTTTGCTCTTCTCAACACGTGAAGCAAGTTCAATCTGTCCTTGACACTGTAATTTAATGGCTTCGTGACCAATTTTAATGGCTTCAATCATTTCTTCTTCCGAAACTTCTTTCATTTCACCTTCCACCATGTTGATGTCATGAAGTGAACCTGCAACAATGATATCAAGCGTTGCTTTCTCCATTTCAGAGCGAAGCGGGTTTACAATATATTTCCCGTCAATTTTAGCAACACGCACCTCAGAGATTGGTCCCTGAAAAGGAATATCAGAAACGCTGATTGCCGCAGAAGCTGCAAGTCCTGCCAATGAATCAGGCAGAATATCAGCATCTGATGAAATCAATGAAATCATTACCTGGACATCAGCATGGTAATCATTCGGGAAAAGCGGGCGCAGTGCGCGGTCAACAATACGGGAAATCAGAATTTCGTATTCAGATAAACGTGCTTCACGTTTGAAGAAACCACCGGGGAATCTTCCTACGGCAGCATATTTCTCTTGATAGTCAACAGATAATGGTAAAAAATCGGTTCCCGGTTTTGCTTCTTTGTTGGAAACAACGGTAGCAAGCAACATGGTATTTCCTGTTTTCAGGACAACTGAACCATCAGCTTGTTTGGCAAGTTTGCCGGTTTCAATGGTGATGGTTTTTCCATCGGCCATTGTAATAGTTTGTGTTTGTATGTTCACGATTTAAAGTGTTAGATTGTTAAAAGTTCAGATGTGAGTGTCACTCTGAACAAAGTTGAAGTGTTTTGAAACGAATAAATAACGAAAAAAGGCAATTAAAGAATTGCCTTTTTTCGATTATCTGAGGAAATTATTTCCTTATTTTGAGTTTCTTGATGACTTCTCTGTAAGCCTCAATATCTTTGTTCTTGAGGTATCCAAGCAGGCTGGTGCGTTTACCTACTAAGTTCACAAGTGCACGCTGGGTGCCAAAATCTTTGTGATTTTTTTTAAGGTGTTCGGTCAGGTGGTTTATTCTAGCTGTGAATAATGCCGCTTGTCCTTCAGTAGAGCCGGTATCTTTAGCTGATTTACCGTGCTTTTTGAAGATTTCTTGTTTCTTTTCTTTTGTCAAATTCATGTTGCGTCTTTTTTGCGTCTTTATTTATTTTTCGTTTTGTAGGGCGGCAAAGGTAGAAATTTATTCCTAACAGCCAACACCTTGTAAAAAAATTAAGCTGCAAAGAATTTTAAGGTCTGGGCTAACCTGCTTTTCAGGTTCTTTCGTTCCACAATAAAGTCCAGAAACCCATGCTCCAGAAGGAATTCAGAGGTTTGGAAGTCTTTTGGCAGGTCTTTTCCTATGGTTTCCCTTACCACGCGGGGGCCTGCAAAACCGATTAATGCTCCGGGTTCTGCTATATTCAGATCTCCCAACATGGCAAAAGAAGCGGTAACTCCACCCGTTGTAGGGTCTGTAATTAAGGATATATAAGGAATTTTCGCCTTGCCAAGTTGAGCAAGTTTAACCGAAGTTTTAGCCATTTGCATCAGTGAATGAGCAGCCTCCATCATTCGTGCACCTCCTGATTTTGAGATAATAATAAGCGGTGTTTTCTTTTTTATACAGCAATCAATGGCGCGTGAAATTTTTTCGCCTACCACGGCACCCATTGAACCACCTATAAAGGTAAAATCCATGCAGGCAACCATTGTTTCAACGCCTTCAATTTTTCCGGTTGCAGTGGAAATGGCGTCTTTCAAACCCGTTTTCTTTTCTGAAGCTGCTAAACGCTCTGTATATTTCTGCGTGTCTGAAAAATTAAGCGGGTCAGCAGAAACAAGATTAGCATTTACTTCTTTGAATTTTCCTTCGTCAAATAATATCCCGAAATATTCTTTTGAACCGATGCGCTGGTGGTGATTGCATTTCTGGCAAACCCACAGATGGGCTGCATTCTCGTTGGTTTCAACAATATGTTTGCAGGAAGGGCATTTATACCACAACCCCTCAGGAGCTTCTTTCTTCTCCCGTGTTGAGGTAGTGATGCCTCCGCGAATACGTTTAAACCAACTTACTTTTTCAGCCATGAATTATATCAACGAATAACGAATTTCAATACGAATATGCGAATTCTTCGCAATCGTTGATTTACTATGCAATGGTGATTTCTTTTTCAAGATATACATCCTGAATTGAGTTCAGCAGACTGATACCATCTTTAAAAGGTTTTTGGAAGGCTTTACGTCCTGAAATCAAACCGTGTCCGCCTGCTCTTTTATTGATAACGGCTGTTGCAACGGCTTCTGTCAAATCGCTTTGAGCTGCACCTGTTGATGCCCCGCCTGAATTGATTAAACCGATTTTTCCGCTGTAGCAATTCAGAACCTGATAACGGGTAAGGTCAATCGGATGATCACTGCTTAAATCGCTGTAAACTTTTTTATGGGTTTTACCAAAATTTAAAGCATTATAGCCACCATTGTTAGTAGGCAATTTTTGTTTGATAATATCTGCCTGAATGGTAACACCCAAATGATTGGCTTGTCCGGTCAAATCTGCTGCTGTGTGATAATCAACACCATCTTTTTTGAAGCCATTATTTCTCATGTAGCACCAAAGAATAGTTGCCATTCCTAATTCGTGCGCTCTTTCAAACGCTTCTGCAACTTCCACAATTTGACGACCTGATTCTTCAGAACCAAAGTATATGGTTGCGCCCACCGCAACTGCGCCTAAATTCCAAGCTTCTTCAACAGAGCCAAACATGATTTGGTCAAATTTATTCGGATAAGTGAGAAACTCGTTGTGATTAATTTTTACAATGAAAGGAATTTTGTGTGCATATTTTCTGGAACATAATGCAAGCCCGCCAAAAGTAGATGCAACAGCATTACAGCCACCTTCAATAGCAAGTTTCACAATATTTTCAGGGTCGAAAAAAGCGGGATTGGGAGCAAATGAAGCACCCGCGCTATGTTCAATTCCCTGGTCAACCGGTAGAATAGAAACATAACCTGTTCCGCCCAATCTTCCGTGGTTATAAATAGAATTGATGCTGCGCAACACCTGATTGCTGCGATTGCTGTCACGGAAAACGCGGTCAACAAAATCACTACCGGGTAAAGTAAGCGTGTTTTTGTCAACGGTTTTACATTCGTGTTTTAGCAGGCTGTCGGCATCTTTGCCAAGAATTTCAACTATTTTATTGTAAGACATTTTAAGTACTAATTGAAAAGATTAAACAATTGTAAAAATTAAAAGGGGGTGCAAACATAAGAAAATCTGAAATGTATAACCCTCTCCTTTCTACAGGGAAGGGTGAGGCATTAAAATGCTTCTGAAAAATCCAGATAAATCCCGTAGCTATCTTTTCCAAAGCCGGCATCAAGGCGTACATTTATTTTTTGTGTTTTCAGCAACCGCATTTTTATTCCTGCTCCACCGGTTAGTTTTGTTTTGTCTAAAGCAAACTGGTTAATGCCTGGGCTTACCTGTCCCAGACTTGCGAATGCAGCAAATGTGAATCTGCGCCATATTGGAATTCGAGCTTCAGCCTGAAAAGCCAACAGATTATTATCCCTAAAACGACCTTGAAAAAAACCCCGCATCAGTTGCGTGCCTCCCATCATACTGAGCATGTGGAAAGGAATGGTTCCGTTTCCATGTTCGGCATAGAGTTGAAGAGCCATAATATTCTCTTTGTAAACACTTATGTATTTCCGCAAATCAAGGGTGTAATTTCTGAAACTGTAATTGCTGCCGAAAGCCTTGTCATATAGCAT
>CAMBRL010000126.1 GCA_945870105.1 Chitinophaga pinensis | reverse complement strand
AAAACAAGTTTCTATAATGAGGATTTTGAGACATTTTTTCAAAAAGCGAAACCGACCGAAAAAGATTTTATTTTTCTTGATCCTCCTTATGACAGTGAGTTTAGTGAATATGATAATAATAGTTTTACTAAGGACGATCAAAAACGTTTGGCCGGAATATTACTTAAATCAAAAGCCAAATGGATGTTGGTGATTAAGAATACGCCTTTTATTCTTTCGCTCTATGATAAGAAGGGTTTGCAAATAGAGATGTTTGATAAAACCTATACCTATAACGTGCGCGGCAGAAATTCACGCAAGGCAGAACACCTCATTATCATGAATTATGAAGTATGAGCGGATTTTTGAAAATCGTTTCAATTGCGCCACCTGCCCAACTCCATGTGATGGAGTGAGCAAAGAAGTTTATCTGTTTCAGAATGATTCTGCTTTTTCTGAGCATTTTGAAAACGAGATAATCGCTCACATCAATAATAGTAATGATTTTAAAGCCCGCAAAACACCTGCATCAGAGTTTCCTGATATTGAAGTGTCGGAGAAATTAACGGATAAAATCTCGTTTTATATTGAGGTGAAGGTGCAGCGCAGAACATTTATGTCTGTTGAGAAGATTTTACCGGAAAGCGGTTTGCTTCCATCTGAAACTATTGCATTAAATCTGAGTGATTTGCTCCGGTATTTTGAAATTGCTGAAAAGAATAAGGTGAAAATTTATGTGTTATGGGTTTTGCTGAACCGCCCGTGTATATTAGATGTAAATGAAAAACGCTTTTTTTACAGCGATACTGATAATCTTCAAAAAGTTTATAAAAAGGTAAAAGACAAAAGACGCTTTCGCAGAAAGTCAGGCGAGGGTGATGTGGTTAACGGAGAACACAAAGGCGTGGTAGTAAACTATCATTTCAGTTTGAATGAACTGAAAGAGTGGAAAGGATTTTAATCACTTCGGGTATTCAATCCTCACGTGATAAATATTAGCGAGTTTTTTCTTGAATATTTTTTTGATTTGTGTGATGTCGCGGAAGGTGATGTCGGTATTTACAAATTGGTTTTCGGCAACCTGATGGTTGATAATGTCGTCTACTAATTTTTCAATGGTTTCGCTGGTGTAGCTTTTAAGACTGCGTGATGCCGCTTCCACGCTGTCGGCCATCATGAGCACGGCAGTTTCTTTTGAAAAAGGAATGGGGCCGGGATAAGTGAATTGTGTTTTGTCCACTTCTTCTTCAGGGAAATTCTTTAAATAGTTTTTATAAAAATATTGCACCATAGTTGTCCCATGGTGGGTGCGGATAAAGTCAATCACCGAATCGGGGATGTTGGCCTTCTTGGCTTTTTCAATGCCTTTGAGTACATGGTTGATGATGATGTGAGCACTTTCATCAAACTCGAGTTCGTCATGCGGGTTTACTCCGCTCACCTGATTTTCGATGAAGTAGGAGGGAGCATCCATTTTCCCGATGTCGTGATAAAGAGCACCTGTTCTGGCTAACAATACATTGCCGCCAATCTGAAACAGTGCACTTTCTGTAAGGTTGGCAACCTGTAATGAATGCTGAAATGTTCCCGGTGCTTTGGTGGCCAGTTCGCGCAATAGTTTTCCGTTGGTGTTACTTAGTTCCAACAGCGTGGCTTCGGAGACAAAGCCAAATATTTTTTCAAAAATAAAGATGAGCGGATAAGCAAACAGGGTAAGCAATACGCTGATGCCGAACCATGCAAAATACATCGTGTCAATGGTGGTGATGTTGCCTTCCTGAACTACCGACATGGCAAAGTAAGCCGTGCAATAGGTGATGAAAATAAGACCTGCACTGAGAAACAACTGCACCCGTTTCTGCATGTTTACAAAACTGAAAATAGATACAATTCCACCCATCAGTTGCAGGTAAACAAACTGATAACCGTTGGGTACAAAGTAGCCTATGATGAGGGTTGTAACCAGGTGTGTGAAAAGGGCGACCCTTGTGTCAAAGAACGTACGGACAATAACGGGGAGCAAAGCAAACGGTACAATGTAAATGCTTAACGTGGAAACGTTGTTAATCATACGTGCTGCAAACACCATGAGCAAAACAATGAGCAGGAGAAAACTAACTTTCAGGTTGTCGATAGCAATTTGTTTGCGAAACAGAACGAGGAAGAGATAAAGCACCATCAGCGACAAACCAATCATTATGGAATGGCCGAGGTAGATGAGGTAAAATTTCGAGTTTACTCCGCCTTTGGTTTCATAGTTGGCGCGAAGCGATTCAAGTTTCTGGAATTTGTCGTAATCCACAATATCGCCTTTGTCAATAATGCGCACACCTTCTTCTACCATACCGCGATCGCGGGAGATGGCATTCATTTCATCTTCCATTATTTTGGAAGTGGTTTCTTGGTCGTAGAAGATGTTGTGGGTAATTGCGTTTGCCAGCAGGTCTGCAAAGAAATCTTTTTCTTTCTCGCTCATTCCTTTTAACTTTTCCTGTGCCTGGTTGTAGGCGGCTTGTATGGTATAAAACTCACCGAATTTTGCATCCCTTGATTCATTGCCATCCACTAATTGAAAAACAAATTCAGCGTCTTTGTTTTCCAGTTCTTCTCCAAGGCGGATGATGCCTTTTGCATAGATGGTTTCCAGTATTTCGGCACAGTGTTGTATGTCTTTTTCAGGAATTTTTCCGTCTTTCTTTTCTTTTCCTTTTTCTTCTGCTGCTTTGCGGAACTCCTGAATTTTAGCTGCAGCAACAAGGCTATCGGTGCGGAAGTATAACCTGGTGTTTGCCTTTACCGTTTGTATTTCGGCATCCAGTTCTTCGGCAGTTTTGTTGATGGGGAAGCTGTAAGGCGCAACCAGATTATCGTGTTTCCAGGGCTTGCCTTTCTGGTACTCGTATTTGAATTTTCCTTCGGCAGGCAGCAGCAGCACAACGATAAATGCGCTTACTGCAAACAACAAAATGCGTTGCAGGGTTTCGTGGCTGTTGCGGAAGTAAGTGGCGAGTTTGTTGAACACGGCTTTTTGTAAAATCAGTGCAATATCGGAAAAAAGTTGTGTTCCGATTTTGTTTCTACATTTGTTTCATCCAAAACCAATACCATGAAAAAATCTATACTCCTTCAATTAACAAGTTTAGATGTATCTGCAAATACGGCACTTGCTGCATTGTATTGTTTTGATAATTCATTAACGGGTTTAGATGTTTCTGCAAATGCTGCCCTTACTATATTAAGTTGTTACAGTAATTCAATAACAAGTTTAGATGTTTCTGCAAATGCTGCACTTACTGAATTGTTTTGTTACAGTAATTCATTAACAAGTTTAGATGTTTCTACTCCTTCACTTTTTACATTGCATTGCGACCACAATCATCAATTAACAACGTTAGATGTTTCTGCAAATACGGCACTTTCTTCATTGTATTGTGCCAATAATTATTCATTAACGGGTTTAGATGTTTCTGCAAATACGGCTCTTGTTAATTTAATTTGTTCCTATAATTCATTTACAAGTTTAGATGTTTCGGCTAATACAGAACTTACCTATTTAGATTGCAGCCATAGTTCATTAACAGCTTTAAATATAAAAAACGGAAATATTTCTGACTTTCAATATATGCATGCAAATAATAATCCTTCCCTTACCTGCATTCAGGTAGATAATGTAAGCATTGCAAATTATTATGACGGATATGATTGGCATAAAGATGCAACTGCAAGTTTCAGCACCAATTGTGGTTTTGCGTCTGTTTCTGATATTGACCAATTAGCTGCTGTGCAAATTTTTCCAAATCCTGCAAACGGTTTTGTTACAATTAAGGGTTTAAACACTATTCAAACAATAGAGTTGATAACTATGCAAGGTCAACTTATTAAAACGATTTTGGTTAATGGTAATTCATCTTCAATAGATGTTAGTACTATTTCTAATGGTATTTACCTGTTAAAATTAAGTAGCGGCAATCAAACTAAAACCGAGCGATTGGTTGTAGCACATTAGAAGTAAAACCCCCGTTGAGCCTAGCCTGTGTGTTAAGCGGTTGGGCGTAGCGAGATGCTCAACAAGATTTATAAAATCTAAAAAGCCCATGCAGTATGCATGGGCTTTTTTAATTTGAGTTTGATGGTAATTATTTGTTTACAATAATCTCAGCACCTAATGCCTGAGATCCGGTTCCACCAAGGAAACCTTTTGCAAACACAGTGTAGATTTTGCCGGCTTCTAAAGTAATAGCAGGTAATACAAGTGCTACTGTTGAAGTTCCTGCTACACGCACATCAAGATTGTAAGTGCCGGCATCCAAAGGACTAAATGCAGTGTACTCTTTAAACGCTTTGTTCCCAAATACTACAGCTCCGCTGCTTGCTACTGCTAGGTCTACTGCAGGTGCATTTGGCGACAAGTGTATGAAACGAACGTGAGCTTTACCTGCCGCAGGTGCAGTAAGGTCATCTGTAGTAACAACTGCTGAAATTTTAGAAACTGAATCTACTGCAAAAACAGAGTAGTTCATATCCTTTGTAAGATCCAGGTCAGCCTCTATTACAGTAGTTGAAGTACCTGTAACGTTTACTTTAATGTTGCGTGTGCCTGCTTCCACCTGAAGGTATCCTGTGTTATTAGGAAAAGTTAGAGCCGATGAGTTCTGCTTGCTGTCATCTACCAGTAAGTCAACTCCCGGAGCATCAGGTGATGCGTGGGTTACTAATACGTTTGCATAAGATTTGTCATCCATTTCTTCTTTTGTGCAAGAAGTAACCAGTACCATTGCAGCTAGAAATAGAGTTGATGCGAAAATTGATTTTTTGTTTTTCATGATGTTTTTGTTTTTTAGTTTTAGTTTGTTAAAGCAATCTAAACATCCTGATTATTATTTTGTTTAGTCTTTTGATAAAAAAGTTAAACAGTATTTTGCTTATACATGGAAATCAGGTACTTAAAAAACGTATATTTCTTTGAATTTACCTGCGCGATGAATTATCTGGTTACATACTCATTAACCAAACTGACTAAATAAACTGCACCCCGCTCGGTTAAATGTTCAGCGCATATGGCAGAGCGGCAAATGTTTTGCCGCTGTGAACAAAGCAGAATTTGCAATTCTGCTTTTATAGTTACTTTAGCAGAAAAGAAATAATAGCCACCGAAAGGTTCACAAACTACTTCGCTGTATACTAATTGAGCTTATTCTAAAATGACAAGAAAAAATATAGCCGGCACGTTTGTTCTGTCCGTTCTTTTTATTCTTTCTGCTTTCAGCGGAATTTGTCAGAAAACTTCGGTTTACTTTAAAACCAATGATTACTCACTCGACACTAAAGCCATTCGTATCATTGACAGTCTTTCTAAAATCAGCAACGTTGAAAAAATATACCTTCAGGGCCATTGCGACACCATTGGCAACACTGAATTTAATGATGAACTTTCGCGAAAAAGAGTTAACCAGGTAAAGGCCCGGTTTCTTTCAAACGGAGTTGCCGCCCAACTGATGGATATCAAAGCTTTAGGCGAACGGGTTTTATTAAATAAAAGCGCTGACGAAAACGGGCGTGCCCTTAACAGGTGTGTAGAAATTGAACTGGTTACAAAAGCACCTGCAAAACTGGCAGAAGACGAAATTGAAATCACTGTTACCGGCACAGTTCTTAAAGAAAATAAGCAGGCGCTTATTGCCGAAATTTCATTGACCGACAAAAACGGCACAGAAATAAGCACTGCATCAAGCAGCGCTGACGGTAAGTATAAGTTAAAAGCAATAGTTAAGAGAAAAGATGACTATGGGTTAACCTATTATAACGATTCCTCTTTTATTTCATTTAAAACCATTAACGTATCCGACCCTCAAAAACCACACAGAAATCTTGAAACAATTTTGCCGGTATTAAAAGAAGGCCGCAAGTATCATCTTGAAAATATGAACTTTGAAGGTGACACTTCTCAACTGATTGCAGCTTCACTTCCGTCATTAGTTGCGCTTAGCAAATTAATGAAAAGAAACAGTTCTTTGAACATACAAATTGAAGGACACGTAAACTATCCCTACAGTTTACCTAATCCAAAACAGACGGTTAAGAAGTCGAACAGATACGTTCCTCCGGGAATGAATGCTTTTGATTTTATCCAATGGCTGTCTGACGAGCGAGCAAAAATGGTTTATAATTATCTGGCAGAAAAAGGTATTAAGGAAAAAAGAATGTCAACAATTGGGTATGGTGCAACAAAAATGTTGTTTCCTAATCCAACCACAGCAGGAGAAGAAGCAAAGAACAGACGTGTTGAGATAAATGTAATATCATACAAAAGAATAGGGGTTGAATAAACCCCGTTTGGTTACCGTGTCACTAAGCTCAATGAAAAAAGACTTTCAACTAACATACTAACAAAATGGAAACTTTTGCAGGTGCACTAAAATTTGTATTGCCTATTTTTATTTTGCTCATGGTCATTGAACTGATTGTAGCAAAGTATAAAAAGAAAGACGTAATCAAAAGCATGGACGCTGTTTCCAGCCTGAGTTCGGGACTTACAAACATTCTTTTTAAGACATTAGGTTTGACGGTTTATGTATTCAGCTACGATTTTCTATTGCAACACTTTGTTCTATTTAAGGTTCAATCAATAGCTCTGCAATATTTTATAGGATTTATTGTCCTTGATTTTTATGTCTACTGGTGGCACCGCTGGAGGCATCAATACAACATTCTTTGGAACGAACATTTGATACACCACAGCAGCGAGGAGTATAATTTACCTGTTGCCTTGCGGCAAACAATTTCTGACATTGTAAATCCGGCTACATTCCTGCTTTTACCCGCTGCAATTTTTGGTGTAAGCCTCGATGTTATTATCGTTTTGGGTGTTGTAATGCTGTTTGGTGGTTTTTGGTATCACACGCAGCTTATTGATAAAATGGGTTTCCTCGAAAAAATCATTGTTACACCTTCTCATCATCGCATTCATCATGCAATCAATCCTATATACATTGACAGAAATTTTGGCGGGATATTAATAGTTTGGGATAAATTGTTTGGCACTTTTCAAGCCGAACTGCCCGATGTAAAACCTGTCTATGGCTTAACCAGACCTGTAAATACATACAACCCTATCAACATAAATTTTCAGCACATCACATTGCTAATGAAAGATGCATGGCGAACATCAAACATTTTGGACAAGTTTCGCATTTGGTTTATGCCTACCGGCTGGAGACCGGCAGATGTGGTTGAGAAATACCCGATGCATTCCACCAAAGACCCTGAAAAGCAAGAAAAATATATGCCTTCTGCCAGTATTTATTTGAAAGTTTGGTCATGGACACAGTTAAACACAACATTTCTATTAATGATGTTTTTAATTCTCCAAATAGTGGTAATTCCCAAAACAGCCCTGTTCGTTTACGCTTCTTTTATTTTCATCACGGTATTCAGCTACACATCGTTGATGGACAAATCAAGATATGCCTCGCTTTTAGAAATAGTTCGCTGCTCTTTTGCGTTTGGTATTATCTATTTTTATAATGGTTGGTTTGCGCTGGATAATTTTATACCACAGGGAACAACCATCCTGTCAATCTATTTTATTCTTTCTGCGTTAGTAAGTTTTGCTTTCCAGTATTTTGAATTTAAAGCAGTGGAATATACCCCATTTGCTGGAATATAGTTCTGCTATATATTGTAATTTTGTGCAGTGCAAAACACATTTATAATCTGCAAATGAAAGGCTTTTCATTAATTTTAACTTTACTCACAATAGGACTATCATCAGTTGCACAGACCTATCAAATGCCTGCCGAACCTTTGCCTCATGAAGGCACATGGCTGCAATGGCCGCATCGGTATGAGTATGGTGTAGGCTACCGCAACAGTTTAGATGCTACCTGGGTTGCAATGACAGCAGCCTTAGTGCAAAGTGAAAACGTTCACATCATTGCTTACAATTCAACCCAGCAAACACGCATTATAAATTTGCTTACCGCAGCAAGCGTAAGTTTAACCAATATTGATTTCAGATTATTGCAGACTAATGATGTTTGGGTAAGAGACAACGGACCTGTTTTTGTAAGAGATACAGGTGGTAATTTAACCATCGAAGACTGGGGTTTCAACGGGCTTGCCTATTGGTAATTTAACCAGCCAAGTATTTGCCAATTTTTATATGAACCATTTTGACCAATACCTAAAAAAAGAATTGAAGGTTGCTTTATATGGGCGATATGTAGATGATTTTGTCACAAACCGCAGGACGACAATTAACCACAACTAACCTTTCGGGCGGACTCTGTTTGCCGACTCTTGGCGTCACTGACTCACATTCGGGCGGACTTTTAATTCCGACAAGCCCTCGCACATTTGGCACATTTAGTTTTGTCTGCCAACCCACTTGCCGACCCAAAGCCAAACATAAAAGAGCCAAATCACCCACCGCACACTTTGAAAACTATAATTAACTCTGTTTTTTTATACAAAAACAACAGGATAGGTCTACCAATTCACATAAATAATCTAAATAATACTCATATGTAAAATAAAACTATTCTTTAGTAAGCGTAATACCGAAACTTTAAATGAGTACCATTACTGTTCTTGCAATACACTCTGCAGCCCATGAAAAACATTTCTTTCGAAAAAAAGCTAAACCTGCTACTTATCATCATCTTAAGTTGCGTTGCTTTTGCAGCCGTTATCACCTATAAAAAAAATGAAACCAGGCAATCCTCTGAAAAAGATGTAGCGCAATCTCAAAACATTCTTTTAAAAACAGAGCAGCTATTTACGCTAACTCAGGATATTATAATAGGCAGTGGTTCATTTATTATGATGGGTGACACTGCTTTTCTTTACATAATGGGAAACGCAAGTGATAGTATCAACAAAAACTTTGACGAACTAAAAAAAAGTTTGCAGGATCATGCCGATCAGGGGTTGCGCTTAGATACATTGAAATTTCTGATTGATAAAAGAATTGAGTTCGCATTTGAAGCCGTTCAGATGAGAAAACAAAACGGATTTGACAAGGCGACCCAATTACTTATATCCGGCAAAAGCAAGTTGTATATGGATAGAATCAGAAAACTGATCAAAATAATTCAGAAAGAAGAAGAACAAACGCTTATAACCCGCCAGACAGCCCATGATGAAAGCGAACTTACGCTCTACCGTTCATTATTCTGGTTGTTCGCCAGCATAAGCTCACTGCTCATTATTTTATTTTTTATCATCAACACTAATTTAAGGGCGCGCAAAAAAGCGGAAGCAAAAGTTATAAAATACGAGCCTTTTTTTTATTACATGCAAGGCCTTGGCTGCATTGCCAATAGAGAAGGTTATTTTGAACTGCTTAACCCGCAATGGGCAAAAGTATTAGGCTATACGGAAAAAGAGTTACTTGAAAAAAAATTCCTGGAGTTCATCCATCCCGATGACATTGAAGCTACACTGAAAGAAATTGAGAAGCTCAAAACAGGCGCAGATACCCTGAATTTTGTAAACAGGTTTCGTAAAAAAGATGGAAGCTATTTGTGGTTTGACTGGAATGCAAGCCTCGACACGGCCACCGTAAAACTATATGCAGTTGCACACGATATAACCGAGCGCAACAAAGCCGAAGAACTGTTGAAGGTAAAAAGCAAAGAACTTGAAGACCGCAACTACAAAATAATAGACAGCATCAATTACGCGCGCAGAATACAAACAGCAATAATTAACAAACCACTTCCAACTACATCAAGTTTTAACGGAAGTTTTAGCCTGCTGCAGCCAAAAGATATTTTAAGCGGAGATTTTTTCTGGCATTACCACGTGGGCGATATACATATCAAAGCTGCTGTTGACTGCACCGGTCATAGCGTTCCGGGAGCGCTCATGAGCCTGATTGCCTATCAGTTTCTGAATCAGATAGTGATAGAAGAAAAATGCTATGAACCTGCTGAAATACTTAAAAAACTTGACAGCAAACTGGGGGAAGCTCTTAACCAAAATTCAAATGATGAGGTGCGTGACGGTATGGATATAGCTCTTTGCCGCATTGATGCAAAAGAAAAAGTTATCACGTTCTCAGGTGCCTTGCGCCCCCTGTTTTATTTTAACGGCAGTAAATTGATAGAGATTAAAGGCAGCAGACATGGCATAGGAGGTTTCAGTGATAACGGGGAGGTGAAAATTTTCGGGCACCACGAAATCACCTATAAAGAAGGCGATTGCATTTACCTTACCTCAGACGGATACCAATCGCAATTCCACCACAAAACCGGGAAGAAGATGATGAAAATCAGGTTACGCAGCATACTTGAAAGCGCAGCCACAAAAAATACTGAAGAACAGGAACAAATTCTCAAGCATTATTTTATGGAATGGAAAGGCAAAGAAGAACAGGTGGACGATTTGCTGGTGGTGGGGGTAAAGTTTTAATAACTTTTCCGTAAGTTTTAAACTTTCGTAAAGGTAATGGTTATGTTTTTTTTATAAAATGAGTTGATTAGTAAAAAAAGAGTTTAGATTTGT
>CAMBRL010000125.1 GCA_945870105.1 Chitinophaga pinensis | reverse complement strand
CGTTAAGTGTTTTTGTTGACACATTATCAGACCCGTCACAAAGCGCAAATCGTTATAAAATTCTTGCGCTTGATACCTGTGGATTGTATTCTCATGAGGGTGTTACCGCCCATAAAACTATACATCTTGCGTCTTCTCTTGGTCTGAATGGTGTTGTTAATCTGATGTGGAATCAATATGAAGGTTTGCCAATACTCACTTATAATATTTACAGAGGACAATCAATTTCAACATTCAATTTATTAGCAAGTGTTGCCAGCAATATTGTGTCGTTCACAGATAATTTTCCGGTGCTTGGTGCTAACTATTATTTTATTGAAGCTGTGTTGCCCGATAGCTGCACTCCTTTTAGAGATGGGTTAACAGGCTCGTTTTCTAACTTTACCAGTCAGACGGCAACCTCTGTTTCTGATTATGATTTTAATAATCAGGTTTCGGTTTCGCCAAATCCGTCTAACGGAACATTCATAATCAGTTTTAATAATGCAAACTTCCGCAGTGCAGATATTAAACTGATTGATACAATTGGTCGCTTAGTTTTCAGGTCAGATAAAAATGAACTGTCGGATAATAACCAAATCGCTATCCATGCTGGTAGTCTTGCTTCGGGTGTCTATTTAATTCAAATAGATGCTCCTAATAACAGGCTGACAAAGAAGTTAGTTGTAACAAAATAAAAAAGGCGACCCTTGGGTCGCCTTTTTTATTTGAATTTACCAGAGTAAATTATTTTTTTCCTGTCATAGCAATTTCCAATGCTACATCATTTGAAATAATCATGTCTTTGGCTCCCGTATCATATACAACATCATATTTTTTACGGTCAAAAGTCAACGTTCCTTTTGCATTAATTGTTCCGTTGTTTTCGGTAATGGAAATGTTCTTCAGTGTTTCAGTGTTTTCTTTTCCGCGAATTTTCAATGTTCCTGTAGCTTCGTTTCCGGTTACTGAAGTAATAGTAAAAGTTGCTGCCGGATTATTTGCAACATCAAAAAAGTCTGCAGAAGCAATATGTCCCAAAAATTTGTTCACTCCGTAGCCCGATTTTTCATCATAATTTTTATCGGTTACTTTAATTGATTTCATGTCAACTGTAAATGTTCCGCCTGTAAGTTGATTTCCCTTTGCTGTAAGTTTGCCTTCTGTGAAATTTATTAAGCCGGTGTGTTCTTTTACACCCAACATAACACCTTTCCATATTATATGGCTGGTGCTGTCGGTACTGATAGTGTAGGCAGTTTCTTCGCCTGTTGCCTCAGTTCCGGTAGTTGTTTCTTCGGCAGGTTTTTGTTCGTTTCCGCATGATGCAATTATTAAAGAAAGTGCAATGCTTGAAAATAGGGTGATTGTTTTGTTCATGTTATAATTGGTTTAATGGGGTTAATAGGTGTTATAACATCTGAATGGATGTAATGTTTAAAGTTTTGAATAAAAAGGTTGAGAATTTAGTCTTGACTGTAGCCAAGACCATCAAAAACCGGCTTCCATCTTTTGTAAATAGTCTGCTTAAGTTCGGGCGAAAGATTGAACTTATTGGTTTCGTAGTTTTTGTAGTTAGCCAGTTCTTCCCGGAAAAGTTGTTCCGTGTTTTCAAAGCCATCATAACCTAAATGTTGATATGCATTTCTGAGGTTATCAACCGGGTTGGAAGTGAAATCTGAATAAGAGAATTCAAAAAGGTTCTCGGGCTTTATCAGTGATTTCTGTTCAAAATAATTGCGGTAGGTAGCAGCATAAGAATTGAAAATAAACTCTTCCACCGTTTTGTTATCCACCTTGTGAAAAGCCAGCATGGGCAGAATTTTTTCATACAGCCTTTCGTTGGAAAGATAGACCTGATAAGGATTGCGGTGGATATGAATGAATTTTGCATCGGGATACAAATCCAGTATCTGCTTAATGCGTCCGGTGTTGGCAGGACTTTTAATAACCAGCGGCTTGTCGCCATATTTGTAACTGACTTTCTTTAGGAAATAATCCAGATTATTTTTCCAGTTTGCCTCTGACTTTGGATTGTTGAATAAAACGTATTTGTCAAAATATTCCTGTAGCCTTTTAGGAAAAAAATAGCCGGCAGCCAATGATTCTAAACCAATAGATGCCAGTGCAAACTCTTCTTCCTTGGGTAAATCAGCTCCCATTTTAAGATTATCCATAGGACGGTTTGCTGGCAAGGCAGCCGTAAGAATTGATTTTGAAAATTTTCCGCTGCTAAGAAAAATATGCGGCATCATTACCTCATAGGTTGCGCAAAAGGCAAAGCGCGGGTCTTTGCTTAACAGGTAATGCAGAAAAGTAGTGCCGCTGCGGTAGTAGCCCAGAATAAATAAAGGCTGCTTAACCTTTACCTCTTTTATCTTTTTGTCATACTTCATCCGCTCGTAAATTCTTACCGGTGCAGATGAAAGAATGTTGAAGGTAATAAACAGCGCCTTGGGTATAAAGCGCGGGTCAATGTCAAATTTATTATCACGGTGCAGGCGATACCAGTTGCGCAGGCTGCTTCCGAAAGCCGCATGCGAATTGATTTTCAGGTAATCGGATGTGGTGAATTTCAAATTCATTGGCGGCAAAGGTAAGGAGTTAATGGAACGCGGATGACACGGATTAAACGGATTCTCGCAGATTTAACATCGTGTCACCCTGAGCGTAGCCGAAGGGCTTTATTAATAAATTTGCCCTTCTTGAAAACTATACTTCAACTGATTTTAGTTCTTATTATTGGTATTCCGGCTTTTGCCCAGCAAACGCTTGTCAGCGGTTTTGTGCGTGATAGTGCTTCGGGTGATCCGCTGCCGTTTGCCAGCGTTGTTTTTACCAATTCAAAGACAGGAACCGTTTCTGATGCAGCAGGTTTCTTTAAAATCGAAACCAATGAAGACTATAACGCGGTATCGGTTTCCATGATTGGTTATCTGTCAAAAACCATTGCCATCAAGCCTTTTCAAACGCAACAGGTAACTATTCAGCTTTCTTCTTACGATTATGATCTGGATGAAGTAGTCATTCTTCCGGGCGAAAATCCTGCCTTTGAAATTCTCAGAAAGGTGATTGCCGCCAAGCCTCAGAATAATCCGCAGGAATACGATGCGTATGAATACGAGGTGTATCACAAAGTGCAGTTTGATCTCAATCATTTTACGGAGAAGACCAAGCAAAACCTGTTACTCAAACCCTTTGAGTTTATCTGGGATAATGCTGATACAACGGATAAAGGCGTAACGTATCTCCCCTTGCTTTTTACTGAATCCATCTCTGATTATTATCACCGCAAATCACCGGAAGCCTCTAAAGAGTTTGTAAAAGGGCGCAGAGCAGTCGGGCTGAAAGGCCCGAAAATAGTGCGCTTTGTGGAAGATATGTACATACATCCCAATGTGTACGAAAACTTTGTGGTCATCCTCGGTAAGAGTTTCCCGAGCCCTATTAACGACCGTTACAAAAGCAATTACCGCTTTTATCTGGAGGACAGTTTGTTTGTGGATGGGATGCGTTGTTACAAAATCCGTTTTGTGCCCAAGGTGAAGAGTGATATTGCTTTTAGCGGTGAGATGTTCATACACGACACCACGTTTGCGGTGAAGCAGATTGACCTTGAATTCAGCATTGAAGCCAATGTGAATTATGTCCGCAACTATTGGATACGCCAGAACTTTGCACCTGCGGACGGAAAACATTGGATGATTACCAAAAGTCAGGTGTTTGCTGATTTTACGGTGGTTGAAAATCAGGAAGACCTTGCCGGCTTCTTTGGTCGCAACACTTCCGACTTTAGGAAAATTGCAGTCAATAAACCTAAAGAAGAAAAGTTCTATAAAGGAATAGACCGCATATTGATTGCCGAAGATGCAGCCGGGCAGACAGAAGAGTTCTGGGACCTTGCCCGCAGACAAAAACTGACGGAAGAGGAGAAAGGAATCTTTACCATGATTGACACCTTGGAATCATTGCCCAAATTCCGTGCGCTGAAAAACTCTGTCATTACTATTGCCTCGGGCTGGCTGCCTTTTAAAAGTTTTGACATTGGTGATATTTATTCTTTCTATAGTTATAACAATCTGGAAGGTTCGCGCTTTAAATTAGGTTTTCGGAATATCCGTGCGTTTGATGGAGCATTGAAATTTAAGACCTACGCTGCTTACGGATTAAAAGATCAGCGCTGGAAATACCTGGTGGATGCCGAATACTCATTTGACCGCAAAGCCAATAAGCGCAATACAATTGGCGCATCGTGGAAACACGATATTGAGCAGCCCGGCCGCAGCACCAATGTTATTCCGCTCGACCATGTGTTGTCGTCCATCATACGAACACAACAATTGAATAACCGCCTGTATGTTGATGAGCAGAACCTGTTTCTGGAGCGGCAATGGTTCACCGGTTTTGCAACTCGTGCGGGTGTTTTTAGAAAGAATGTTGCAACCTCCGGTAGTTCTGAATTCACGTTTCAGAATAATGCAACCACTTTAATTGCCAATGATTATACACTGGGCGGAGTAAAAATTGCTGTTCGTTTTTCTAAAGGAGATAAAAATCTTTCGTCTAACTACGGCTATGGATTAAAAGGAGTGAGAGTGCCTGAACATCCTGTGTTTTCTGCAGAATATACCTTTGGGATAAAAGGTTTTGGCGACAGTGACTTTGATATGCATCAACTTAATTTACGGGTTGAACATACCGTGCGGATGAATAAGCTTGGCTTTTTTCTTTACCGGATTGAAGCCGGTAAAACATGGGGAACATTACCTTATCCCTTTCTGCAAACACCTGTTGCCAACCAGCTGGTGCTGAATGATGATGTAGGTTTTAACCTGATGAACTATCTTGAGTTTGTTGCCGACCAGAGTATTTCGGTGCAGGCCGAACACCATTTTGAAGGCTTGCTGTTTAACCGCTTGCCGTTGATTAACAAACTGAAATGGCGCGAGTTTATCTTCGGGAAAATGTATTACGGAACGCTGACTGCTGCCAATAATCAGAAGATTTATAACTTTCCGGAAATTACCAAGACCATGAACCAGCCTTATTATGAAGTGGGTTTTGGTATTGAGAATATTTTCAAAATATCACGTATTGATTTTACATGGCGCTTGAATTACCTTGATAAGCCGGGCGAATCAATCTGGTATTTTATGGTTAAACCTTCGTTCTATTTTAAATTTTGATTTTTACCACAAAGAGCACTAAGAAACACTACCAAAACTATACTCCATGAAAAATAAATTACCCTTTGTTTATCTTGTTCTCTGCATCGCAGAGCTTGTTACTGAATTCTTTGAATTGCAACTATTGCGCTACCTTGTAAAGCCAACGTTGATGATAGTATTGGCATTCTATTTCTATCAGGAATCAAAGCCGGATATTTCTTCGTTTGCCAAGAAGATACTGGCTGCGCTGGTGTTTTCGTGGGGCGGTGATGTGTTTCTGATGTTCCCCGGTTTATTTCTTCCCGGTTTGATTTCATTCCTGATAGCGCATGTGTTTTATATCCTTGCCTTTTTTGAAAATATCAACAGTGCAAAAGAGAAACGGCCTTTATCTAACACCTTGTTATTTGCCTTACCGTTTCTTATTTCAACAGGGGCGCTTTTCAGGATATTGTTTCCTTCGCTGGGCGAAATGATGCTGCCGGTTGCGGTTTATACTTCCGTGATTACGGTAATGGGTATTTCGGCTGCACTGCGTTTTGGCACGGTGAGTAAAGAGAGTTTCAGGCTGGTGCTTTCGGGTGCTGTTATTTTTATGCTTTCTGATTCAACCATTGCGCTGAATAAATTTATGTATCACGGTGAACTTCCTTACGCCCGGATTGTTATCATGGTAACTTATCTTTTGGCGCAATACTTGATTGTGGAAGGATGTCTCAACTTTATTAATTCACAAAGAAAAAAGTAAATGAAAACGATACTAAACAGTGTACTTATAGTTTTATGTTTTAGCCTGAGTGCCTGCTCCCAAACACCTGATCAGTCAGGCAAAAATACCAAGGCCAGCACTAACGAAGACTGGAAAAAAGTACTGACACCGGAGCAATATGCCGTTACCTGTGAAGGAAGCACCGAGCGTGCTTTTACGGGCAAATACTGGGATAATCACGAAGACGGAATGTATAAATGTGTGCGTTGCGGGTATCAACTTTTTTCATCCGACACCAAATATGATTCAGGTTCGGGATGGCCAAGTTTTTATGATGTGGTACCCGGAAGCAAGGTGAGTAAATCAACCGATAATGAAATCGGTTATCCGCGCACCGAAGTAAAATGCGCTAAGTGTGGCGCACACCTGGGACACGTGTTTGAAGATGGTCCAAACCCAACAGGCTTGCGCTATTGCATTAACTCGGCTGCACTGGATTTTGAGAAGAAATAAAAGCCTCACCCTGCCCTCTCCGAAGGAGAGGGTTCTACTATGTGTTTAAATATCTTCTCTTATAAATCGCATCCCGAATACAAACTGATTATCGCTGCTAACCGCGATGAGTTTTATGCACGCAAAACAGAAGCCGCACAGTTCAGAAATGATCATCCTGATTTGCTTGCCGGCAAAGATTTAGAGCAGGGAGGAACCTGGTTAGGGATAACTAAAACAGGTAAGTTCTCTTTTATCACCAATTACCGCGACCCGAAATCATTCCGCAAGGATGCGCCATCACGAGGGGCATTGGTGAGTGATTATTTAAGCGGTTCTGCCAGCCCCGAAGCCTATTTGAAAAGCCTTGGTGAAACGCAGCACTATAACGGATTTAACCTTGTTGTTGGTGATTTAAATGAAGTGTGTTATTTCTCAAACGTGGAGAATAAAATCAGAAAAACAGATGCCGGTTTTTATGCGGTGAGTAATGCATTGTTAGATACTCCCTGGAAGAAAGTAGTGACCGGTAAAAATGCGGTGGAAGCAATTATCAATCAGAAAAACTTCAGCGCAGAGGATTTGTTTGCTGCGTTGCATAACGAGCAAAAGGCTGATGACAACGAACTTCCTTCAACCGGTGTGCCTTACGAAATAGAGAAGCTGATTTCTTCTATGTTTATTAAAAGTGAAACGTACGGAACGGTTTGTTCCACCACTGTGCTGATTGATAATGATAACCGTGTTCAGTTTTTTGAGCGCACCCACAATCCTTTGAAAGAAAACAAAACGGTAGGTTTTGAGTTTGTGATTAACGGGTGATCCCGTCACCCTGAACTTGTTTCAGGGTCTGAGAGAGAGATGCTGAAACAAGTTCAGCATGACGAAGAGAAGTTCAGCATGACGATAGTTAACCCGATTTGCTTTCTATCTTTGAAACGAAATTTTAAACCATGTCTTTCACACTCCTCCTCATTATTTTTACCTGCATCATCTCCATCATGGCGTTCAACAACCGTGAAATGATGACGCGTTTTCAGTTGAACCCGTATTCGGTTATTCACAGGGGCGAGTGGTTTCGCGTACTAACGCATGGCTTTTTACATGCCGATTATATGCACCTGTTTGTAAACATGTTTGTACTCTTTATGTTTGGTGGTGCGGTGGAAGAATATTTCAGGGCCTACTTTCGCGAGAAAGCCATTCTGTATTTAACGCTCATGTATTTCGGGGCCATTATGGTTTCGGTTATTTCAACGCTGCACAAACACAAGCACGATATCTGGTATAACGGGGTAGGGGCTTCGGGTGCTGTTTCTGCGGTGCTCTTCAGCAGTGTGCTGTTTCAGCCGCTTACCAATCTCTGTCTTTACGGAATTCCCTTTTTGTGTTTTCCCGGTTTTATCTGGGCTGTGGCTTATGTGGTGTATTCGTATTATCAGGGTAAAAAGGGAATGGATAACATTAACCACGAAGCCCATTTGTATGGTGCTTTGTTCGGTATTGCTTTTACGCTGATGCTGCGCCCATCCACTGGCTTAGAGTTTATTCATAAAATCATGAACTGGTTATGAATAAGGCAGCCTTTCTTGACCGCGATGGTGTTATCAATGTTGATGTGCTGGACTACACCTCCAAAATCAAGGACTTTACATTTCTGCCCGGTGTTGTTGTAGGGCTAAAAACGTTACAGGAAAAAGGTTACCTGCTTATTGTTATTACCAACCAGGGCGGCATTGCCAAAGGCCTGTACACCAAAGAAGATGTGGACACGCTCCACACCTGGATGTGTGCCGAACTGCAAAAGCAGGGCATTACCATTACCGCTATTTATTTTTGCCCGCATCACGATGTTTCGGGTAAATGCCTGTGCCGCAAGCCGGGCTCACTGATGCTTGAAAAAGCAATGGCCCGTTATAACATTGATGCCACCCAAAGCTTTTTTATGGGCGATAAAGATACCGATGCACAGGCTGCCGAAAGGGCAGGAGTGAGGCCGGTGAAGGTGGTGGTGAATTCGGAGTTTAGGGTGCCGGTGTAGGATTGTTGAGTGCAGCGGGTTAAATTCCCTTCTGGTTTGCCATTAGCTTTTACCATATTTAGCGCGTGGCTCGGCAGCGATTGACACCCCTGCTTTTCTTTTCTTGGCGGTTTTCCAAACAGAAGCATCATGTAATTTTGAGTTCTTGGCGATATAGGCTTTCAACTCTTCAAAATTCATGTCCATTGTTTCCAGACTTATTTTATCACGTATTTCACGCAACTCCTGCATAATAGATTTCTTCTGTTTATTTTTCATAGCTTATAATTTCACGTGGGGTTCTTATTTCCAACATCCTGTAACCATTCTTAATGTTAATTCCATTATATCCCGCTGAGCGGCATGTTCAGCGCGTGTGGCTGAGCGGCATTTGCAATGCCGCACCTAACACTTGATAATTTGTAATTATCATCAATCACTTGCATATTTTTCTTTTGTGCTAATGTAAATAAAATGCGGAAATGCAATTTCCTTTATGTTCCGAGCGGCATTGCAAATGCAGCTCAGCCATGATGCCGCTCAACTTATTGCCTAGAAATGAACATTCCGCTCAGCTGGGTCCGCGTTTAGTTATGTCAGCAGTCAAGTCAGCAAGGTTGTTGAATTTTTATACTTTAGACGCTGAAATTTATTTCTAAAACATGAAAGTTAAAGATGTAGAGAAAATTATTCAACAAATACCTAATGTTGAAGATGGGACATTTGGTCCTTGCTATATATGTTTGAAAAAATTTGGAAGAATCCGATTAACAGATAGGTATTGTCATCAGTGTGACAATTGGTATTGTGAAGGTGAACATGGAACATTTGCTGGTATGTCACATTGTTTAATCTGTGATACTGAATTAGAAAATCTTAAAAAATGAAAAAAATATTTCTCTTATTACTGTATTCAATAGGGTTTACTCTAATTTGTCAGGCTCAGCAATCAGGAGATAACGACCCTTCATTTAACCCTGATGATATTGGGTTTGGAAATGGAAGCAGTTTCGATACAACTGTCTATTCTACCGTTTTACAATCGGATGGAAGAATAATTGTCGGTGGAAATTTTTCTCAATTCAATGGATATTCAAGAAACAAGATTGCTCGATTGAACTCTATCGGTAGTCTTGATTTTTCTTTTGACCCCGGAACTGGATTCGATTATGCTGTTAGTAGTGTTGTAATTCAATCCAATGATAAAATAGTTGCAGGTGGTTCATTTACTTTAATTGATGGCACTACACAAAATAGGATAGCCCGATTAAATTCTGATGGTTCTTTAGACCAAACCTTTAATATCGGCACAGGTTTTAATCATATCGTTACTGCTCTTGCTTTGCAGCAAGATGATAAAATTATTGTCGGAGGATATTTTTCATCTTTTAATGGAACAACAATAAATAAAATTGTAAGATTAAGTGCTGATGGCAGCATTGATGTTTCATTTAATACGAGTTTAGTTTTTAATGCAAATGATATTATTAATGCGATAGCAATACAAGCAGATGGTAAAATAGTTATTGGTGGAAGTTTTACAAATTTCAACGGAACAACACTAAATAATATTGCTCGTCTTAATTCAGATGGAACTGTGGATGCGACTTTTAATAATCCTGGAACTGGATGTAATGGTATTGTTTCTGCAATTAATTTACAATCTGATGAAAAAATTATAGTTGGCGGGTCATTTACTAATTATAGTGGAAATCCATTGAATTATATTGCTCGACTTAATGTGAATGGTAGTATAGATTTATCATTTAATACTGGAACAGGATTTAATACACCGATAAATGCACTTGCTATTCAAACAAATGATAAAGTTCTTGTTGGCGGTTCTTTTTCATCATTTAATGGAACAGCAACAAATTGTTTGGCACGTCTTAACTCCAATGGAAGTATAGACGGAACTTTCAATATTGGTAATGGATTTAATAGCCAAACCTATTCATTTGCAATACAGCCCAACGGGAAAATAATAGTTGGCGGTAAGTTTTATATTGTTGATGGCACTGCTCGTGAGCATATAGCGCAATTAAATTCTGATGGGAGTCTTGATATTCCATTTAACCCCGGAACTGGATTTAACAATTTTGTTAATGCTATCGTTTTGCAAAATGATGGTAAAATATTAGTTGGAGGTTGGTTTTCAATCTA
>CAMBRL010000124.1 GCA_945870105.1 Chitinophaga pinensis | reverse complement strand
ATTGCATCGTCAGCATTGTCGGCAATTTTTCCGGCCAACATCATATCGTCCATGGAGTGAGTTGCATTTTCTGTGCGCATATCCACACCCAGAAAAAATTTAGCGAAATCAATTTTTAAACCGATTTCTGCGGTGCTTCCCACAAGGTCTTGGCTAATGTCAAGGTCAATATCACGCTTAAACTCATCAAATCCTACGTGATAGAAAAAGCCATAATCAGCATCACCATTTGCAGCAGCTGTGGTGTCAACATAGCCTTCAATACGGATAAATACATATCCTGAATTCCAGTCCCAGTGTGTATAGTTAGGATCAAGTGAAGATAGCGCATGGTCAGCAGCATAAATTGCAGGGTCGCTGTGATTAGCAGCAGAGTCAAGTCCAACGCTGAATGAAATGCCATGATAATGCTCAGAAGCAACTTTGCCTATTGAGTAAGCATGTTCTTCACCATGAACAAGCAGGTATTTATCTTCCAGATGAACCAGGTCACCATCTGCCTGATGCAAATGAATTTCTGAAACATAAAACTGTGCGCGTGTGAATTTTACTTTACGCCCGTTGATGGTGTATTCCTGATTGTAAACCAAACTCTCAGTGCCAACCATTGAAGAGAAATGAATTTCTACATCGGTGTCGGCATTGTAAGTGCAGGAGCCGTCATCTTCTTCAGCTTCGCTGTCGAAGTTGGTTGCTGTGTTGTCGGTGCATCCTTTTTGTTTTGTACAAGATGGAAGCACAATGATTGAAATTGATACTATAAAAATATAGAATAGGTGAAATGATTTTTTCATTTTTAGAGAAATTATGAGATTAGTAAATTATAGGTAATACTATGCGCTAGTGTCAGCACAAGTCAAGATTTAATACGATTACCCTATAATGGTAGGCGGATGGAATATTTTTCTAGTGAAATCCTGAGGATAGATTTCGGAATAAATAAAAGAGGATTTTACTGGTTCAGAGGCAACAAAACTAACCGTTGTAGTTTTTTCGCTGTATAATATAATTTCAATTTTCTCTTTACTGCCAGATGGAGTACTTTCCTTTTTTTCTTCCTTCTCCAATTCTTTTTTCAGGTGACATTTACCTTCGCAATGCATTGCTGTTTTTTCTTTGTTTTCGCAGAGTACATTGGAAATATAATTTTTATTCACCTGGTAGTTCACGATAATAAATGTGCGCGTGAATGTCTGCAACAAGAAGAGAAAAGCGAGTGATATGGTGAGCGTTGTTTTCAAAACACGTGCAAGTTACAAATCAATTTAATTGACTCTGAAGTTTTCTTCCAGTAAAATTGCTTTTGGGAATAGAATATTGTTTTCCAAATGAATGTGACGATGCAAATCTTCCCTGAATTCTGCCAAACTGTTGTAAAGCAATTTATAGCTGTTGCAAGCCCAATCAGGTATAGCAAATGAATTGCTGAGTAAATAGATCTCTTCTATCAGCGCACCAGCAAGTTCGTGCTCCTTTTCCATCATTGCTATTGGATTTTTAACAGTAGCAAAATGTGGTATTGCACGCTCAGCTCTGCCTTCAGAAACTGCCACCAGTTTTTTGATATATGGAAACAACACCAATTCTTCTTTTTGCATATGGGGAGCCAATTCTTTCACTACCTCATTCCACAAATCTTTTATTTTAATCAGTTCAGGAGCATGTTCGCCATGAACACGAGCTACTTTTTCTGCCAGTTCACTGATTACGGGCATATTTTGTTTTACATAAGTGTGGTGCAGATTCTCAACATAGTCGCATAGGAAATCAATCTTCCACTTATCAGGATTAATTTCAGGGAATGGATTGTTGCGACTCATTAGGTCAATCAATTCTTCCTGAATAGTGTCAATGTTTACATTTTTTTCTTCACAGGCTTGTTCCAGTGTCTTCTTGCCTCCACAGCAGAAATCAATTCCGTTTCGTTTTAAAATTTTGGCGGCACGAATATCTTCGCGCACTATTTCACCTATGGTTTGATGACTGAGATTGGTTTCTACTACTGACATGCCATGATTTTTTTGTAAAAGTAGACATGCAGGTCTTTTATTATCCTGATTTTGGTCAGGTAATAAGGTGATATAAATCACCTATAGCTAAACTGAAATAGAACCTTTTCTGAAATCCGTTTTACCCAGAATGGCGTTAATCAAAAACGGTTTACCAAGTTTGTTGGCTTCGCGTGCTTTTGTAATGGCATCAGGTAATTGAGATAGTTCTGTGATTTTTATTCCGTCTCCACCGTAGCCTTTTGCTACTTCGTGATAATCTGTAAAAGCTAAATCAGTTGCTACGCTGTCGCCAAGAAAATCAACCTGGTCTCGGGCAATCTGTGCCCAGCTGGCATCGTTACCGATTAAGGCAATTACAGGAATTTTGTGACGGGCAAAAGTGTCGAATTCAGCAAGAGTATATGCTGAAGAACCATCACCATAAATAATCCAGGTTTCCTCATCAGGGCGACACAGTTTGGCACCCATTGCAAAGCCACCGCCAACACCCAGCGTTCCGAAAACGCCCGGATCAAGCCATGACAGGGGAGAGCGTGGATGAAGAATATATGAACACGTTGCCACAAAGTCACCGCCATCAGCAACTAAAACTGTTTTTTCTGTCAGCATTTTTTCCAATTCGCGGAAAAGTGCAACAGGATTTATTCCTTCTGTTTTTTCTTCTGCCTTTTTGGTTATTTCAACTTCGCGGGTATCATCGCTTTTGCGCAAATGATTTATCCATTCAGTATGTTTAATTTTTTCGTGCTTTAAGTTTTCCGAAAGAGCTATCAGGAAATCCCCAGGCTCTCCATGCACTGCAATTTGCGGCATGCGGTTTTTATACAATCCTTCGTGCGAACGGTTCAAGGAAATCAGTTTTACTTTTGAAGAAATATGTCGACCATAATCCATACGAAAATCGCATGGAACACCTGCGAGTAAAACTAAATCAGCTTCGCGTAAAGCCACTTTACGATTATGTCGGGCCTGCAATTCATGGTCGGCACCTAATAAACCGCGAGCCATTCCGCTAAGGTAAACAGGTACGCCAAGTTTTTCAATGGCTTCAGCAATTGCTTTAGCATTTTGTGCTTGTAGCATAGTTTGAGAGCCGATTATCATTACCGGTTTCTTAGCTGAATTCAGTGCTTCAGCTACTTTATCTTCATTGCCTTTGCTGTGCGCAGGCGCTTGTGCTTCCTGTTTATATGCAATCTTTCCCCATTTATCTTTTTTGCCAAAAGCACTATCTAAATGATATTTCAGATAATAATGTTCTGCTTTTTTTGCCAGCGGATAATCTTTAGGGTCTTTATTCAATCCGTACCAGTCGCGCACCATCATTTCGGGATACAACAAATCAATAGGACATTCCACAAACACAGGTCCGGGAATTCCATTCTGTGCTTCGTAAAAGGCACGCTGAATTGTTGATGCAAGGTCGCTGACTTTTGTAACAACGGTAGTCCATTTTACATTTGGAGCCATTAACGCCTGCTGGTCAATATCCTGCAAAGCGCCACGACCTCGCAGAACAGTTGCAGTTGCACCGCCAAGCAAAATCAAAGGCGATTGAGCCATCAGCGCATTGCGTATTGCTGTCAATGTATTGGTTACGCCCGGACCTGCAGTAACAGCTGCTACACCGGTTTTGCCGGTTAAACGAGCAGTAGCATCAGCTGCAAAAACTGTAGTGGCTTCATCTCGCACATCAATTATGCGTATGCCGGCTTTTTTTGCTTCTACAAAAATGGGTGAGATGTGACCACCGCAAAGTGTATAAAGAAATTCGGTTCCGTTAGCTTTCAGAACATCTGCTATTATTTTTCCTCCGTTCATGGTTTAGTATTTAAAACACAAATAACGGAAAGAATACTGAATGAAGGGATATCCTGCTTTAAATCATCTGTAATTAATTGCCGGTTGTTAAAAACTTAGTACAGTATTTTATTCTGGCGAAATTATTGCAGGATATATTTGCAAAAAAAATAATCTCATGAACTCCAAAGCAATCTTTACAACTCTTTCTGTTTTTTCAATCTTTTCAATCAACGCTTTTGCGCAACATTCTGTTCACCTAAAATCGGGTGTTACTGTTAACGGCTACGTAACCGGAATTGCCGCTGGTGTTTTAAGTATTGATGCTGACGGCAAAATGATGACTTATAAAGTGGATGAATTGAAGAGTATTGATTTTAATGCTGCTGCATCAATCGCATCATCAAGTTCGGCTATGGAACAAAAATTCACATCCTCTGATGGCTTATATGTTGTGAAATATCAAATGAAAGGCAGAACAGTTTCTAAGCCTTGCAAAATTGTAATCGGCACACAGGATAGAGGAACTGTGGTAGTAGATGTTGTTATTGACAAATACGGAAACGTAATAAAAGCAACACCGGGAGCACCGGGTTCATCAACAACCAATGATGATTATCTTTTTACAAAAGCACAAAAGTTTACTCAGGAAATTAAGTTTGATAACGTGCCAACTGCGCCTCTGGAAACCAAAGGAACTGTAACGTATACATTCTGATAAAATGGAACGCGGATGACACGGATCAGGCTGATTTGCGCGGATTTTAAATCAGTGTTTATCCGCTCAATCTGCGTCATCTGCGTTCTATTCCTTGATATTTTTCTCCTTCTTTTGGTTCTTGACCTTTTTATTTATCGGTAAAGGCGTAAAGAAATAACGAACATCAAACGTGAGGTATGAACCGTTTAGTTTCATCAACACGTTTTCGTTATTTGCCTTGCTGGGTTCGTAGGTAAGGCTTGAATTATATATCTGTGCAAACGGACGCTGAAACGAAGCACCGATATAAAAGTATCCTGATTTCGGTGTTCTGTATTCCCAACCCAGGTTAGCTAAAACACCTGACTGAAAAACACCGTTACGTTGTGAATAATTATTGAAATAGCTTGAAAAAGTACGTATGTCTGATACAAACATATCAAGTGATAAGCCCGCAGAAGCATTCATATAAAGCCTGTTGCTTAACCTTATAAATACTAGTGCGCTGACGGGTATCTGGTAATTGACCACACCAAAATCGCTTTTGCCCTGAAACGTGTCGGTTTTAAATTCAAGGTCGTAGTTACGCTTTACATAATTGATACCTGTTTCCAAAGAAAGAGTGTTGGTAAATCCCCAGCGGATAACCATTCCTCCTGAGTAGCCTAATTTAGGTGTAATGGTAAAATCAACTCCGTTTTGTGAAACCGTTTGAGCTCCTGTTTTCAGAAACTTTACAGGGAAGATTGGTTTTACCTGCAAACCAACGGTAACGGTTCTTTCCTGTGCTTGAGCTGCATAGATTAATAATGATAGAACGCAGATGACGCAGATTTGCCTGATAAACGCGGATTTCATTTTTTAATGAATTTCAAAAAGTCTTTATGCAACTCCTCTGCATTCTCTACCTGAGGAACATGTCCGCAGGTGTCATAAACAATCAGGGTGCTGTTTTTTATATCGCGGTGAAATTTTTCAGCATGATAGGCAGGTACAATCTCATCTCCCTTTCCCCATACAATCAGGGCAGGGCAATTCAGCGCCAGTAAAGCTGCTGTATCGGGTACTAAATCAAAGTTGGCAATTTTAAAAGCTGCCTGTAAGTTTCCTTCGCGGTTCCAGAAATCGTTATTGGCCTGCACTTCCACGGGATCAATAAGGCTATCGATTGCCCAGCAGCGGATGGCTGCATCTTCAGAGGCTGACATAGGCATGCCGCGCTCCAGAGCAGTCAGAACAAAAGGATAGCGCAACCAGTTTACTGCTTTCGCTTTTATTTTATCCATTTCATAGCCTGCGCTGCCCAATAAAACAATGCCTTTTACTTTCTCAGGATTTTCAACCGCCATTTGCCATGCTACCCAGCCGCCCATTGAATTTCCCATTAAATAAAAGCTGTCCAGTTTCAGCGAGTCGGTAATAAACTTCATGTATTCACGATAAATAGCCGGAGGGTTAATGTTTTCTCTTTCGGGCATATCGGACATGCCAAAGCCGGGAAGGTCAATGCGCACCACACGAAAGCTGTCTTTCAGCAGTTCGTTTATTTTGTTGAAGTTCCGGTGCGAGCCGCCAAAGCCGTGTATCATCACTATCGGCATGCCTGTGCCTTCATCGGTATAATGCAGTTCGGTGTTATGCCATTTTACAAAATGCGATGTGGGCAGGGCATATTTTGCTTTTATTTCATCAGAGGATATGATTTGTTTAGGCCTGAAATAAACAACAAACACAAAGACCGCTAACAGAGCAGCAATAACAAAAAAGATAATTTTCTTCATGGTGCAAAAGTCCGAAAAATTATCTTTGTGTATGCTTTTGATTTTATTGAATTGGCTGAAACACCGCAAAACGCTTAATCTTTCACTGGTGTTTTTCTACGGGATTTCGCTCATTTTTCTTCACGATTATTTTGTCGGGCTTTCGTTTAATACCATGAACAACCTGAGCCTGCCTGTTTATAATATGGTGGTTTTGATTCTGAGTATTTGCGGTGGAGTTGCGGTTTTAGCATCACTGTTTTACATGCTTTACAAAACAAGCGAAAACAGAAGATGGAAATTATTTTTTCTCCTCCTCACTTCATTGCTTATTACCCTGCATTATAAATTTTTGTTTGAGATGAATATTGAAGTAGTGCATGTTCTTGAGTTCACGCTGTTATCGGTTTTGCTTTTTCCGTTGCTGGGTAGTTTTGGTGCTTCGGTGGCTTTTACCTTGCCTTTTATTTTTGTAAATGAGTGGTATCAGTATGTTGTTTTATATCCCGGCTACATTCAGTATTTTGAGTTTAATGATATTGTTATTGATTTGCTGGGCTGCGGAATGGCTATGGTTTTTTTGTGGATTGCAGGAGTAAAGCCTGAACAGACTTCTGCTTTTTGGCGCAAACCGGAGTTTATTTTCCTGATTGCTGTTAATCTATTGTTTCTTGTTTTGCTCGCAACCTGTGTGTTAACTTTTTATCCCCGCAATAAATGTGAGAATACTTTTCTTGTACTAAACCAGTTGCAAAATCCGCATCTATTCTGGCAAACCCATGTTTACGGGGCAGTGTACCATGTTATGAAACCGCTGGAAGGTTTGGTTATTGTTAACGGTGTTTGTTTGTTTTTTTCTGCTATGAGTTTTGTTGCTCAAAAATAGGAGATGATATTAATATGTGTTTAAATTTGGGGCACAAACCAAATTTTTAACACCATGAAAAATTGTTTAACCCTATTAATTGCAGTCATTAATACAGGTATTGTTGCTGCGCAAACATACTTCTCTGAAGTTTCGCTTAGTTCAGGTATAAATCATAAGGCGGTGCGGGTTTCCGGTTTTGAACCTATGTCAGGCGGAGCTGCCTGGATTGATTATGATAATAACGGATATGACGATTTGTATCTGACTGGTGGGAGCGCGAAAGATGCATTTTACCGGAATAATGGTAACGGAACATTTAGTTTGCAAACAATTACAGCGGGTTTTGGGGGTATGGACGAAAATGTTTACACAACAGGTATTGCAGTTGGTGATATTGATAATGACGGTTTCAAAGATTTGTTTGTAACAACACTTAGAAGTCATCACAATTACCTTTTTCATAATAATGGCAACGGCACGTTTTCAGACATCACCTTAACTGCCGGTGTTGCAGATACTGCTAATAGTGTATCTGTTTCATTCGGTGATTATAACTTAGATGGTTTTCTTGATATTTATGTTGCCAATTGGTGTTCAGAATACACAAATGGTCCTACACTTGGTTTGCCCACCGAACAAAATTTTTTCTACATCAACAACGGCAATCTTACGTTCACCGAAAGTAGTGCAGAGTATGGTATTGGAGATACCAATGCCTGTTCATTGGGTGTGGTTTTCACCGATTATGATAACGACCACGACATGGATTTGCTGGTGGCAAATGATTTCGGTTACCTGCCTGAGAATGATGAAAACTCACTTTTTCAAAACCAATATCCGCTTGATACTTTTTTAGATGTAAGTGTTGCAGCTAATGCCAATATCGAAATGAACGGTATGGGAATAGCTGTAGGTGATTACGATGAGAACGGTTGGCTTGATTACCTGATAACCGATATGGAAACACCGGTATTAATGCACAGCACAAATGGAATATTTACCGATGAAGCAGTAACATCAGGTCTCCAAAACGATCAGGTTCCAAACCTTAATAACAGTGGCACCCGCGCCACCGTAAGCTGGGGTTGCGCTTTTTTAGATTATGACCACGATACCTATTCCGATATTTTTATTTCGCAGGGTGATTTGAGTTATGATTTCCCGCGTCCTGCCCTTGACCCTAATAAATTGTATCACAACAATGGTAACGGAACCTTTACGGATGTTTCAGTTTTAGGTGGAATTGACGATAGTTACATTTCACGCGCTTTGGCCTATTCTGATTACGATAATGATGGAGATATAGATGTGCTTGTGGGCATACTTGATTCGGCAAACGGTAGCGCTCATTCTTTTCTTTTTCGCAACGATGTTGCCACCGGAAACTGGTTGAAAATAAATCCGCAGGGAATGGCTGCCAACCCCGATGGCTATGGTGCAAGAGTTGAAGTGGTATTTAACGGACGCACCCTTATCCGCGAAGTAGATGGTGGCTCAAGCTACGGTTCGCACAATAGTAGCATTGTACATTTTGGTTTGGGTAATGTAACGTATGTTGATACCGTTTTAATCACCTGGCCCGGTGGTGCAACCGATGAGTTTTACCATGTTCCCGCCAATATTACTTATGAAGCTGTTGAAGGCACAGGCGGCATTACAGTGGGAGCAGATATTAGTGTAAACCGTGAAGAGAAATTCAGCTTTTTCCCTAATCCAGCGCAGGCAGGAAATACTGTGATGTTTAAGACCTTGTTTAATAATTCGCAAATTGCTTCGCTACATATTTATGACTTAAAAGGAAATAAAGTGGCAGAAGTTTTCACTAACAAAACACTTCAGGAAGGAAATACAACAACAGAATGGATAATTCCCCCCTCCTTAAATGCCGGTGTTTATACGTGCAGACTTGAAACGCAGAGCGGAGTAGTAAATCAACGCCTTATTGTGTTTTGACCGAACAACCTTACACCCTGAAGGACGGCACCGTAATTTACGTGCGCCTGCAAACACCCGATGATGCCGTGCATCTTAAAAAGGCTTTCGACAAACTTTCAACCAATTCAAAGCGCCTGCGTTATTTTTCAGTTGCCAATGCCTTGTCCGATAAAGACTGGGAGCATTATTTAAATACAGATGATGCCAGCCGCGCAGCAGTTGTTGCCTACAAAAAAGATAACGATGAGATTTACGGCATAGGAGTAGCCCGCTATTTCAGAACTGAAGATAAGCCAGAGGTAGCCGAAGCCGGTATTACCGTAATAGACGAATACCACCACAAAGGCATTGGAAAGATTTTATTGGCTCACCTTGCCTCCCACGCCAAGGAAAACGGCATAACCGCGTTCCGTGCCGAAATACACTCTTCCAACACCAATATGCTCAATATGCTCCGCAACCTGCCGCATACGGTGGCCAAGTTGGAAGATAATGTGTTGAGGCTGGAGTATGAGATTTAGAAAAACTATATTTGCCACAAACACAATTAAAGCATCATGCCACGCGCAGCAGAACAAAATAAACACGAATCTCTTTCTGTAGAAGAATTCCGCAAAACCGTTCTTAACGATTACCGCATAGCCAATGAAAGCCGTCAGGCAAGTTTGCTGGGGCGCAAAGAAGTGCTTACCGGCAAAGCCAAGTTCGGCATTTTTGGCGATGGCAAGGAAGTGGCACAGATAGCCATGGCAAAGGCTTTTCGTGATGGAGACCACCGTGCTGGCTATTACCGCGACCAGACCTTTATGATGGCTTGCGGATTACTTACTGTTCAGGAATTTTTCGCTCAATTGTATGCTCATCCATCAGTGGAAGCAGAGCCTTCATCAGCAGGGCGCAGCATGAACGGGCATTACGGCACCCGTATGCTCGATGAAAACGGCATGTTCAAAAACCAGATGGAGAACAAAAATTCCACTTCTGATATTTCACCTTTGGCAGCACAAATGCCGCGCTTATTGGGTTTGGCCTTGGCTTCAAAAGTTTACCGCAACACCCCCGAACTGAAGAACGAAACCACTTTTTCCAACAAAGGAAATGAAGTTGCCTTTGGAACTATTGGCGATGCCAGCACTTCTGAAGGATTATTCTTCGAAACCATTAATGCCGCAGGGGTTTTACAGGTTCCTTTGGCAATATCTGTATGGGACGATGGCTACGGAATTTCGGTTCCTAAAAAAGTACAGACCACCAAGGAAAGCATTTCAGAGGCTTTGCGCGGTTTCATTAAAGAGAAAAACACCAACGGCATCCGCATCTACACCGCCAAAGGCTGGGATTATCCCGGCTTGTGCGAGTTGTACGAGAAAGGAATTGCCGAGTGCCGCGAAACGCATGTGCCCGTTCTTTTTCACATTCAGGAGGTAACACAGCCGCAGGGGCATAGCACTTCAGGATCGCACGAGCGCTACAAAGGCAAAGAGCGCCTTG
>CAMBRL010000123.1 GCA_945870105.1 Chitinophaga pinensis | reverse complement strand
TACGATAAACAAACGTGCGCTCTTTATGTCCTTTTTCTGTTTTGCCGATGAACTCAGCAACCTTGCGGTTGGCAAGCAACATAAAGTCCTCAATCAGTTTATTGGAGTCTTTCATCTCCTTTACATACACTCCGGTTGGATTTCCTTTCTCATCCAATATAAATTTCACTTCCGCTTTTTCAAAAGCAATTGAACCTTGCTTGAAACGTTCAGCACGTAGCTTTTTCGCAAGACGGTCTAATAAATTTATCTCATCTGAAAAATCTCCTTCGCCTTTTTCAATCACTTGTTGCGCTTCTTCGTAAGAAAATCTACGGTCTGAATTAATTATGGTGCGTCCAAACCATTGGTTCAGCACTTTTGCATCCTCATTCATTTCAAAAACAGCAGAGAAAGTAAGTTTATCTTCTTTTGGTCGAAGCGAGCAAACCATGTTGCTCAGTTTTTCTGGAAGCATGGGAATAACACGGTCAACAAGGTAAACCGAGGTGGCACGTTTAATTGCTTCATCATCCAATGCAGTTCCGGGTTTCACGTAATGGCTCACATCTGCAATGTGAACGCCTATCTCGTAATTCCCGTTCTCGAGTTTGCGCAACGAAAGCGCATCATCAAAATCTTTTGCATCCACAGGGTCAATCGTGAACGTGGTTATATCACGAAAGTCACGCCTGTGGCTGATTTCATTTTGACTAATGGTATCCGAAATTCTTTCAGCATCCGCTTCCACATTTTTTGGAAACGAAAGCGGGAAATCATATTCCGCTAAAATCGCGTTCATCTCTGTATCGTTGTTGCCGGGCATACCCAACACATCGGTAATTTCACCAAACGGGTTAGTTGCACCTGCAGGCCAGTCCGTAATTTTTGCGATTGCTTTTTCACCATCTCTTGCGCCATTCAATGCAGTCAACGGAATGTATAAGTCAACCGGCATCTTAGGATTATCGGGCAACAGGAAGGCAAACTTTGCAGAGATTTTTACTGTTCCCACAAAGTTGGATTTAGCGCGTGCTGTGATTTCAACAATCTCACCACGCAGGCGTTCGCCTTTCTTTACGGCATGAACATATACCTTAACGGTATCACCATGCAACGCAGTTTTCAGGTGTTTGGGCGCGATGTAAATATCCTTATCCGTGTCAGGTGAAATCACATATCCCGCACCCGTAGAGGTCATGTCCACTTTTCCGGTAAAATAAGACGAAGCCGCTTTCAATCGAAACTTTCCGCGGTCAATTTCTTTTACTGTTCCGTTCAGTTTCATCTGGTTCAGCGTGTGCGCAATTTTGCTGCGGCCCGGACCATCGTTTATATCTAATGATTTAGCAATCTGTTTATAGTTTAATGCCCGTGAAGAAGACTTGCTTAATGCTTCTAATATGGCTTTTGCGAATGAACTGTCGTCCACTGCTTTGTTTGGTTTATTGTTTTTTGACATTGAATATTTTTTTGCGCTAATGCGCTTTTTATAATTGTAAATTGAATTTGATTAAGGGCGAAATTGATTTAATAAGCCCTGACATTTTTGCCTTCAATAAAATTTATGAAAGCTTTGTTTACCACACGATTTCCTCCGGGCGTAGGATAATCACCCGAAAAATACCAATCTCCTGTGTGGCCTGGAATTGCACTGTGAAGGTTCTCCAGCGACTGGAAAATAACTTCAACTTTTGCATTAGTTCCGGGAGGTGTAATGAGCTGAGCAATTTTATCGGAAATCTGTTCCACTGTGAATTGGCGATACAATTCTTTCACGCAATTGATATTCGATTCTTTCGGAAGTTCCATCTGCGCCTTTGCTTTTTCATACACTTCATCAATCAGGTTCTCTTTGAAGTTTTCTTTCAGCAACGCAATCATTGCGCGGAACGCAACAAAGTCGCCTAGTTTAGCCATGTCAATTCCGTAGCAATCAGGATAACGGATTTGAGGTGCAGAAGAAACAACCACAATCTTTTTCGGTTGCAATCGGTCTAACATTCTGATAATACTTTGTCGCAACGTTGTTCCGCGAACAATCGAATCATCAATCACTACCAGATTATCAATTCCTGCACGGATAGTTCCGTAAGTGATGTCGTAAACGTGAGCAACCAATTCATCGCGCGCAGAATCTTCAGTAATAAAGGTGCGGAGCTTTGCATCTTTCAGCGCAATCTTTTCTACGCGCGGTCTGCGAGAAATAATGTCTTCTAATTTTTCAGCATCAATGTTGCTGCCCATCTCTTTTATCTTCTTCACTTTCACTTGCGTGAGATACGCTTCAATGCCTTTTACCATTCCGTAAAAAGCGGTTTCGGCTGTGTTAGGGATAAATGAAAATACAGTGTTCTTCGTATCGTATTCAATGCTTTCTAAAACACGTTCGCAGATATTTCTGCCCAACTGTTTACGCTCTTTATAAATCTCCGAATCGCTTCCGCGACTAAAGTAAATGCGTTCAAAAGAACAGGATTTACGCTCTTCCGGTTCACGAATCATGTATTCGCCAATCTTTCCGCTCTTGCGGATAATCAGTGCATGTCCGGGAGTAATTTCTTTAATTGCTTCAAACGGAATATTGAAAGCCGTTTGCATAGCCGGGCGTTCAGATGTTACCACCGCAATTTCATCATCGTGATAATAATAAGCCGGGCGAATTCCGTTCGGATCGCGCAAAACAAACGCATCACCATGTCCTATTAATCCTGCCATTACATAACCGCCATCCCAACGTTTTGCCGATTCGGTAAGGATGCCTTGCAGGTCAAGATTTTCTCCAATGTTTTCAGAGATTTCCTGATTAGTAAATCCTTTTCCTTTGAATTTGCGGAACTGATTTTCATTTTCTTCGTCAAGAAAATGCCCGATTTTTTCCATCACCGTAACGGTGTCGGTCATTTCTTTCGGATGCTGACCTAAATCAACCAATTGCTGAAAAAGTTCATCTACATTAGTGAGGTTAAAATTTCCTGCAACAACCAAATTACGAGTCATCCAATTATTCTGACGCAAAAAAGGATGACAACTTTCAATGCTGTTTCCTCCGTAAGTGCCGTAGCGCAGGTGACCAAGAAATACTTCGGCAACAACAGGAATATTCTTTTTCAACCACGCAACATCATTCATTTTCTCAGGGTTGCTCAGTTGCGCTTCCTCCAGGCGTTTATTTATTTGCGAAAAAACATCTTTAATAGGTTGTGCATCATTTGATCGGTAGCGCGCAATGTAGCGGCTTCCCGGCTCAACATCTAATTTAATGGTGGCAACACCCGCGCCATCTTGTCCGCGGTTGTGTTGTTTTTCCATCAATAAATACAGTTTGTTAAGCCCGTAAAAGGCAGTGCCGTATTTTTCGCGGTAAAATTCTAGTGGCTTGAGCAGCCTGATGAGTGCAATTCCGCACTCGTGTTTTATTGAGTCGCTCATTAAGAGGTCGCAAAGGTAGCGAAATAATGAAACAACGGATGCTTATTTTTCTTCTGCATCGGTTTTTCAATGGCAATCTCAGTCTTCGTAAACAGTGTTGAATATCTGACCTTCGGTAATATTATTTATAACACCTGAACCATCCTCTTTCAATCCATTAAATGAGAATGTGCCTGATAACGTTTTAGCACTTAAGTCTACATCTGTTATAATAAAAGTGCCGGTGATAGTATCATTGGTTGCATAAGAAATTCCGCTTGTCCCGGCACCCTCGTCAATGTATGTTCCCATACCTTTAATCGGAGAACTTAGTGGACCGTATTTAAGTTCGTAGGTTCCAACGGACGGTGGATAGGGGATATAATTAATCACAATTGCATTATTAGGCCCGCTGCAAGATTGAAAACTTAAACTTAGCAAAGAAACAGTGTGTGCATGAAAACTCTGATATGCTTTTTCTTCAACTCCGTTAATTTTCCATGAGGCTTCTAATGTTCCTGTTGCTCCGCAGTTATCATCGTCATCATCGTTGTTGCAAGCAGTGATTGAAATTACTCCAAGAAAAAGTAATGCTAAAAATGATTTAGTAAAAATTGTTTTCATGCTAAATTGAATGGTTAGGTTATGTGTTCGCAAAAATAAAAATTTATCGTGTTATGATGATTTTTTTCGATCCTAAAATTTCATTTTCTGATTTCAGCCTGAGCAAATAATTACCTGAAGGAAATTCAGTTGTTTCAATTTGTGTTCGAAATTTTTTGTTTGCAGCAAACTGCTGCGCGAAAACTTGTTGCCCATTGATATCAAATAATTCAAGAGTGGTTGATTGAAAACTAAATTCTGTGAAATCAGCATTAATATGGATTTGTGAATTTGCCGGTTGTGGGTAAACACAAATAATATTTTCAGAACTATTTTCACTTACACCAACCGATGGTGAAGCAACCTGCACTGAATTGATGAAAATATCTTCCTGTCCAATTGTGGAAATATTCAGAATACCAACACCCGGGTCAAAGTCGGCAGTGCCTGTAAAAAAGCCGGTAACATATAACTGATTATTTGCGGGATTCAGTGCAGACGCATAACTCTTGTCTGAAGTGTTGCCACCCATGTTTATTGCCCAGAGATAGTTGCCGTTAAGGGCAAGCTTCTGTACAAAAATATCATCACTTCCTGCTGAAGTCAGGTTAGCTGTATTTACATTATCAGGGTCAAAGTCGACCGTTCCACTGAAATAACCGCTTACATAAACACCTGTAGGGTCAATAGATACTTTCCAAGATTCATCCTGCCCGGTTGAACCGCTACGGGTTGCCCAAAGATAATTTCCCAACATATCATAACGGGCAATAAATACATCATTCAGCCCTGCTGAAGTGAGGCTTGCAATATTAACAGCATCGGGGTCAAAATCAGTAGATAGTTTAAATATGCCAGTAACGTAAATGCTCCCTGAAATCTGGTCAACGGCAATAGATTGAATCTGGTCAAGGTCCGTCCCGCTGATTTGTTTTACCCATTGAAAAATTCCTGAACCATCCAGCTTTAAAATAAAAGCATCTTCCCAGGCAGCAGATGTAAGGTTTTCTATTCCTGCTCCGGGGTTAAAATCAGCCGTATTTGAAAATTGTCCACCAACAAAAATGTTATCGGCATTATCGGTAGCAACACCATAGCCCACTGCTCCTACAACTTCTTTCACCCATTGTTGCCCACCACCGGAAGTGTAATTAATAATTTGCATAACACCGGCAGCATAAACACTAACAATTAAATTATTCGTGGTGTTGATAGTAATTGCGTTGACTTGTTCATTATTGATTCCTCCATCGGTTTCAACCCATTGCACATCGCCTGAAGAATTTAGTTTTACAAGAAAATAATCGTTCTGCCCGTTTGAAGTAATGTTGTTTATTGCTCCTGTTGGGTCAAAATCAACTGTTCCCCAAAAATCTCCTCCAACATAGATATTGCCCGAAGCGTCAGTAGCAACAGCACGTGCAACATCAAAATCACTTCCACCGAATTGTTTTACCCAAACCAAACTTCCAGTTGAAGTGTATTTTGCTATATAAATGTCGGTCAGCCCTGCCGAAGTAAATTCTACACTTGCACCTGAAGGATCAAAATCTGCTGTGCCGTTAAAGTATCCTGCAATAATTACATTTCCTGATGCATCAGTTGCAAGTGCATACGCTGTTTCGCCTTGTGTACCGCCAATTTGGCTTGCCCATGTGAAGGTTTGTGAATTGGCTTGCACTGAAAACAAGAGTATTGCAAGCAAAGGAAAAAGTTTGGTGATTGTATGTTTCATAATTTTTTTAAGTTATCAGTCTATGATAATTTTTTTTGCACCCCAAAGTTCATTTTTAGATTTCAATATCAACAAATAATTGCCTGACGGAAACTCAGTTGTTTCAATACTTGCCTGAAGTTTTTTATTTGCAGAAAATTGTTGCGAGAAAACCTGTTGTCCTTTAACATCGAATAATTCAACAACAATCGAATTATAATTTTCAGGTAGTTCAGCAGTTACAGTAATTTGCGCTGATGCAGGTTGAGGATATACCGAGAAATCAATTAAGTTTAAATATTCATTAATTGATTCGGGAACAATTGCTGTGTCGGTGACAATATAAAGGTCAGCCGCTTCACAACCACCCTCAGAAACCATTACTGCCACATATCCTAAACTCGTATCGGGAGTAAAGCTGATTTCCTCACCGTTTCCGGTAAACTCGCAAGGTACACTGCACCATTGTAAAACAGCATTTCCGCTATCACCTGAAACGGAAGAGATAAGCGTAGCGGGAACAAGTGCCTGGTCAGTCCAGACATGCAAGGTGTCGCCTTCAATATCAACGTTTAATGGGCAGCAGAATGAACGCCCCATTAATACAGCATGTGCGCGTAAAGCAATCCTGTGAACCACACTTTTAATGTATTCAATACCCATTGTATCTGAAGGATGGTTTTGCCCTGCCATAGTATATAAATAGCTGCAAACGCCTTTTGTAGTTGCCATTGAATCCACCACAAAACTTCCCTGTAGGTCAAAAAAGCCAAATGAAATTCCTCCGAAGCCTCCATATTTATAAGGCACAATTGCATCGGCATCACCATGAGCAGAGATTACCGGAATATCACCGGCTTCAATCCAGCCGGCATCAATAAGCGCGCCCGCTACATTAATTACTGCTACACCGGTCCAGCTATAGTTCGGATAAAATCCGCTACTGCTGTAAAAACCACCTAAATCATCCAATGCGCTTATGTCACCCATCTGTGCCATTTCAGATTCTTTATCGCAATACTGGGTCATTAAAGCAGTGATTGCACCGGCAGATGCCCCACCGATAAAAATTTTAGTTGTATCAATATTGTAGTTGTTTCCAAGCTCAGAATAATCTGCTTTTAGGTGTTGGATACAGCCGCGCATATCCTGCATGGGACGGAAGAAAATACGCATGTGTTGCAAAGCAAGAATTTCACCATAGTCAATACCTGTGCGGTAATCGGGTGAAACACATACATATCCTGCTTTTGCAAACTGTTTGCATACTTCCACTACATACCAGTCTTCACGACTTCCCTGCACAAAGCCACCGCCAAAAGCAAAAAGTAAAACTGGTCTTGCAGAAAGCGTATCGCCATAAGGTTGGTAAATATCCATGTAAAGCTGCATCGTATCGCCATCAATGGTTACAGATTTACCGAAATGAACGGTTTCAACTGTTACAGAATCAAAAACGGGGGAGATGTAGCGGCAATCCGCACAATTTTGTGCTTTTAAAGTTAGAAAGTTAGAAAGCGAGAAGGTTAGAATGAGGAGTAAATATTTTTTCATGTCTATGTATTTTGGTTCAAATGTAGTAGCTAAATTATAAAAACCAAAAAGTATGTAAACAAATAGAAAACAAGCGGTTTAGGCTTCAAATCAGGGTAATCATAAAATTATCAACACTTTCTTGTTGAAATTTGAAAATTAGTTTTACATTTGCAGCCCCTTTTTAGGGGAGTATTGAAAAATTAACAGCTAAAACATTAATAAACAGTGGATTCAGTAAGTTTCAAAACCGTTTCAGCCAATAAGGCTACGGCAACCAAAAATTGGGTTTTGGTAAATGCCGAAGGACAAACGCTCGGACGTTTGGCATCTCAACTTGCCATTCTTATTCGCGGAAAACATAAAACCAATTTCACTCCTCACATGGATTGTGGTGATAACGTTGTTGTTATCAACGCAGAAAAAGTTGTGTTGAGCGGAGCAAAATTGGACGATAAAGAATACGTGCGTCACACAGGTTATCCGGGTGGACAACGTTTCACAACACCACGTGAATTGTTTGCGAAAAATCCTTCGGAAGTAATTACCAAAGCGGTTTATGGTATGTTGCCTAAAAACAAATTGGGTCGTGCCATCAACAAAAACCTTCACGTTTTTGCTGGAAGCGAACACAATCACCAAGCACAACAACCTAAAGAAATCAACATTAATACTATAAGATAAGTATGGAAGTCATCAACGCTCTCGGAAGAAGAAAAACGGCTGTTGCCCGTGTTTACCTGAAAAAAGGAAAAGGAAACATTGTGGTAAACGATAAAGATTACAAACTTTATTTTCCTATTACAACTTTGCAAACTTCGGTTACAAAACCGTTGGCACTTACCAACTCAGCAACTGACTTTGATGTAACAGTTACTGTTGAAGGTGGCGGAATTACAGGGCAGGCAGAAGCTATCAGTCTTGGAATTGCACGTGCACTGGTTGAATACAATGCCGAAAATAAACCAACTTTACGCGCTGCAGGTCTTATGACCCGTGACCCACGTATGGTTGAGCGTAAAAAATTCGGACAGAAGAAAGCGAGAAAACGCTTCCAGTTCAGCAAACGTTAATCAACACTATTTAATAATAATTCTAAATCAGATAAATGTCATTACCATCAACAAAAGAAATGCTGGATGCAGGTGTTCACTTCGGACACCTCAAAAGAAAATGGAATCCTGCTATGTCTCCTTACATTTTCATGGAGAAAAACGGTATCCATATTATTGACCTGAACAAAACAACTGCAAAGCTTGCTGAAGCAATAGCTGCTGTTAAGCAAATTGCAAAATCAGGCAAAAAAGTTCTGTTCGTAGCTACTAAAAAACAAGGAAAAGAAATTGTAGCCCGCGAAGCAAAAAGAGTGAACATGCCTTTTGTTACCGAGCGTTGGCCCGGTGGAATGCTGACTAATTTTGCCACTATCCGTAAATCGGTGAAGAAAATGGCAACAATTGACCGCATGACAACTGACGGAACATTTGATACCATTTCTAAAAAAGAAAAACTGCAAATCTCCCGTCAGCGCGAGAAACTGGAAAAAGATTTAGGCAGCATTGTTGACCTGAGCCGTCTTCCTGCAGCACTTTTCATCGTTGATATTTCTAAAGAACATATTGCTGTGGCAGAAGCAAAACGTTTGAACATACCAACGTTTGCTATTGTGGATACAAACTCAAACCCTAACTTGGTTGACTTTGCAATTCCTGCAAACGATGATGCTTCAAAATCAATTGAACTGATTGTTTCAACTGTTGTTAACTCAATTATTGAAGGTCTTGAAGAACGTAAAGTTTCTAAAGACAAAGATGATGAGGGCGAGGAAGGTGAAGAAGGAACAGAAACAAACAAATATGCAAAAGCTGAAGGAACAGAAGAAGGCGGAAAACCAGGACTTACTCGCAAACCGGGCAGCAGAAGACCATCTTCAGGAGGACCAGGAGCACGCAGACCGGCAGCAAAAGCATAATTAAAACAGGAATTAGGAGTTAGGGGTTAGCCAAGTAGCAATCCCTAAGTCAGTAAAAAGCAAATAATAAAATGTCAACAATAGCACCAATATCAGCAGCAGATGTGAACAAGCTTCGTCAGATGACAGGAGCGGGCATGATGGATTGCAAAAAAGCATTAACAGAAGCAAACGGAAATTTTGAAGAGGCGGTGGATTACCTTCGCAAAAAAGGTCAAAAAGTAGCGGCAAACCGCTCAGACCGTGATGCAAAAGAAGGTGTAGTAATAGGAAAAACAACAACTGACGGCAAGCGCGGAGTATTAGTTGTTTTGAACTGCGAAACAGATTTCGTGGCGAAAAATGATGCGTTCGTTGCTTTCACAACTTCTATTCTTGATTTAGCGATTGAAAAAAATCCGGCTACACTGGATGAATTGAAAGCGCTTGATTTAAACGGAGAAACTGTTGAGGCAAGAGTTACTGAGCAGGTTGGAAAAATCGGAGAGAAAATTGAATTGTCTGCTTACGAAAAAGTAGATGCAGAAAAGGTGGTGGTTTACAATCACCCTGGAAATAAAGTAGCTACCGTTGTTGGTTTCAACAAAAGCGGAAGCGAGGCAATTGATGCAGCTGCAAAAGATGTAGCGATGCAGGTTGCTGCTATGGCTCCTGTTGCTCTGGACAAAGACGATGTGGATGCAAAAACTTTAGAGCGCGAAATTGAAATCGGAAAAGAGCAGGCACGTGCTGAAGGCAAACCTGAAGAAATGCTGGAGAAAATTGCTTTAGGTAAACTGAACAAATTCTATAAAGAAAGCACACTGTTGAACCAGGAGTTTATTAAAGACAACAAAAAATCAATTCGCCAATACCTTGACGAAACCGAGAAAGGTTTGATAGCAACAGGCTTCAAGCGCATTTCACTGGCAAAGTGATAAAATCATAAAAATGAAAAAAGAGAGAATTTTAATTCTCTCTTTTTTTTGACCTTAAATTTCCAAAACCAAAGAAACCGAATGAAATACAAAAGAATTCTACTCAAACTTAGCGGTGAATCACTGATGGGCGATAAGCAGTTTGGTATTGACAACAACCGTTTGGCTCAATATGCAACGGAGATAAAAGAGATTGCCGATAAAGGAGTAGAGATTGGAATTGTAATTGGAGGAGGAAATATTTTCAGAGGGATTCAGGCGGTTGAAGGTGGGATGGATCGTGTGCAGGGTGATTTTATGGGAATGCTGGCAACAGTAATTAACAGCATGGCTTTGCAGTCTGCATTGGAGGGAAAAGGAATGCAAACCCGTTTGCTTACCGCCATAAAAATGGAAGAGATAGCAGAAACATTTATCCGCAGAAGAGCGGTGCGCCACTTAGAAAAAGGGCGTGTTGTTATTTTTGGTGCAGGAACGGGAAACCCTTATTTCACCAC
>CAMBRL010000122.1 GCA_945870105.1 Chitinophaga pinensis | reverse complement strand
GGTATTCTGATGTGTTTATCCAATTGCGGTTTTCAAACAAAGCTCCTAAGTTTACCAGAGTCCATGTAACGTATGCTGAAACAAGACTGAGTTGCATAAAGGTCATTGATTTTTCACCGAATATAATTCCGGTTGAAAGTCCAAGCACTACCACAAACTGAATAAAAATATAGGTATGCCATTTTTTACTATCACCATCATATTTTTGGTACGTTGTTAAATCAATTTCCTTGGGTTGCTGAATGCCGCCTAACTCTTTTGGGAACCAACCCGGAGGCATAAAAAACTCTTTTACTTTATCGGTCCATGAACCTGTCTTTTTAGCAACATTAAAAAGATCAACCCAGTAATGGAAATTAGCCCAAACTGGGTTCCAACTGTTGAGCGGAGAAGTGATTCCGTAAATCACTTCTTCCTCTTCTTCCTGAAAAGTGCCGAACATACGATCCCAGATAATTAAAGAACCTGCATGATTTTTATCAATGTATTTAGGATTACTGCCGTGATGTACGCGGTGGTGCGAAGGTGTATTGATAACCCATTCCAACGGCCCCATTTTACCGATTACCTTAGTATGAATCCAGAACTGGTAAAGTGTATTGAATGAAGCAATGGTAGCAAACATAAGCGGCTCAAAACCGATAAGGGCAAGTGGCAGATAGAACAGAAAAGAAAAAACTCCCTGAAAAGAACTCTGGCGCAACGCAACAGAAAGGTTGTATTCCTCGCTTTGATGATGCACAATGTGTGCAGCCCACAAAGCATTTATCTCGTGGCTCATGCGGTGAAACCAGTAGTAGCAGAAGTCAACGGCAAAAAATAACATTATCCACACCCACAACTCGTTTGGCAGTGCATGATTTTTACCAACATGCTCAAACAAAAAAAGGTAACCGAAAAACAAAATCGTTTTCAGGAAAATGCCGGTAATCTGTGAAGTGATTCCAAGGCTAAGGTTATTGATAGAATCATTGAGGCGGTAATATTTCTTTTTCTGAATAAGCCCTATTAGTAACTCTACTCCAATAAGGATAAAGAAAATGGGAATGGAAAGGGCGATATAGTTTGTTTTCATGCCTCCAAAAATAAGAAATAAAAAAAGGGGAAATTGCTTTCCCCTTTTTCAATCGTTATTGATTGTGATTATTTCACGCTTCTAGGATCTGTGATAGCTTTCTGCTGAACAACAGTTTTTTTCTGAAGAGGTTTGTTAGCCATCTGTGCAGGTGATTTTGCCTGTGTACCAGAAACTGATTTTACCTGAGCAGGCACCACCTGTGTTGATATGCTGTTTTGCTCCTGTCTTTCAACTGCTGTATTAGTAGTTACTCCGCTAGCTGTTTTTGTATCCACAGATGAGGCGTGTGATTTTACAGAAGTAGATTCTGCTTTTTTAATATTTCTTTTTGTTAAAGCGTTTTGAGCAGAAACAGAATTAAAAGCCATAGCTGCAAGGCAAACAAAAGTGATCTTTACTATAGTCTTCATTTTTTATATTATTTATTGGTTTACTGCTTCTCTTTCAAATTAAGTGCCAGAAATTATTTTGTCTGTTCTTTAAGAAATTGTTTAGCCTCCTCAACACTTACTGTTTTGTTGTTGATTGAACCGATAACCTCGGCTTCTTTCACTCCGTAACCCAATATTTCTTTGCGAACCTTCTGAGCCTGTTCAAAAGTATCATATGCTCCTATAATATATATTTTCAAACCTCCTGTGGTTGATTTAAACTCCACACCTTCGCGTGCCATCATATCAGCCAATTTATCAACCTGCAGGCGCAAACGATACTCTGTTAACTGAACCTTGAATTTAACCACATCTTTATCGGCAGGCAATTCGGTTGTTACACCGGTACGCACCTGATTTTTATCTTTTGCTTTCTGAATTTTCTCACGCTTTTCCAGTTCTAGTGCAATGGCTTCAACAGCTTTTGGTGTTGCAGCAAAGGCTTCATCATAACCCTGCGAAATCAACTCGTTCTGTTTTTTCTCAGCATCTTCAAAATTTTTGAAACTTCCGAGCGTATAGATTGTAAGTGTGTCTTTTTTGGTTTCAACTAATCCCTGTATGTTATTCAGTTTCTGTTTCTGTGTTGAAGGAATAGTTTTGCCAAACGTTGCAACGTGAACAGTATATTGCGAATCGCCTGATTTCTGTGAGTTAACGTAATCAGCATTTGCCTGTGTACGCTTCATACTGATACTGTCACCCGCATTTTCGGCTACTTTCTGAAAGTTGATTGTTATGCCATCAGCATCAACAATGTATCCTGCTTTTGTACCGGGTTCTTTATCCATGTAATCAGAAATTCCGTCTCTGTCAGCATCCAACGGGCAACCATCTTCATCTACTTTTGCAGCAGACGGTGTTTCACCACATCTGTCTTTCAGGTCGGCTACACCGTCCATGTCTGTATCGTCTTCATCCAACGCATTAAAATCGTAGAAATAAATATCAGGGTCAACTCCCGGAATTTTATTATCCTTTTCGCTGATGAAATTCCAGAATACAGCAAGTGAATTATAGTAGTAACCGTCTTTTTTATCGGAATAACGACCGTCATTGAAGTTATCTAATTTATCGCTCAGCGTAAAGAAATAGCTTGCATTTAATCTGAATGTTACTTTCTCACCTATGTGCATATCAAAACCACCGGCTACAGGAAAAGCCACTGTTTTAAGAGGTGTTTCGGCTAAGTGGGTTTCGTAATTGTAATCACGTTCCATTACCTGAATGTCATCAGGATTTGTAGATCCTTCGGGCAGATTACGGATAAAACCATCTTGCCAGTAGTAATATAAATCGCCATCGGCATTGTATAAATCGGCACGCGGATTATAGTCGGCATAATAAATTCCTGCACTTATAAACGGTGTGAGGAAAGGTTTTCTCCCTTTTTTATTTTTATAAAAATGGCTGAAGTTATACTCCAGGTTCAGTCCCATGCTGAACATTTTAGATTCAAAATTACGATGCTCACGGTGTTCATTTTCGTTGCCGCTTACTTTTCCAAAAAGTGCATTAAGGCTCATGTTAAAACAACGCGAAAGGTTTGTTTTAAACGTAAAGTCATAAGCTAATCTGTTACCAATACGGTGAATATTGGTGGCGTTTACATCTTCCACATCACCATAAAAGCGGGTAACACCCACTCCTGCACCAATACTTGGATTAAATTTATTCGGGGCTTTTTCTGCTTTGGCAGGTTTTTCTTTCTCTTTTTTTACCTCAGTTGCTTCCTGTGCAAAAGCAAACTGGCAAATACCTGAAAGTGTTATAATAGCTATAATTCTTCTCATTTATCGGTTTTTTTGTGCGCGTTTAACGCAAATCTTCAGAATAAGTTTTAATCCAGAAAAATATCAATCAGTTTATTCATCATTTCTTTACTGTACAATGAACTACCGGCTTGATAGAGCTTAATAACGCTGTTGATTTCATCAGGCGATATTTCTCCGTCTCTGTTAAGATCCACTGTCTTAAATTCTTTTGCCAGCTGCCTGCGTTTTAATGTTTCAGGTGAAGTGTTTGTTGTTTTAGGCAGAATATTGAGTTTTCCGGCAATGTAAACACCTCTGGTTCCGCCAAAGTCAATAACACGAACGCCTTTCATATTCCTATCATAATAATCTATCAGTTCATACACCTGTGCCAGACTGTAGCTTGAACCTCCATCGAGGAACTGTTCAACTACACGCAGTATTTCATCAGCTGTAAGCAAACCATCTTCGTTGGCATCTGAATTAAGGAACTGAGATGGAATAGTGCTTTGATGTTCTTCCTTTTGTGCAGCAACTTCCAATGTTTTATTCATCTCAGGATTGAGCTTCGTTAACTCTGTGTAAACACCGTTCACACTTTTAAAAACCTTTTCAATCTCTTTCGGGTCGGTAATATTTTTACGTTTCACTTCTTCACTCACGCTTTCAAAGAAATTATCCAGATCATCTTTGCGCTGCAAATCCTGCTGAATGAGTTCTACTTTTTCTGACAATAATTCCATGTCGCCTGATTTCAATGGGCTCACTTTTCTGCTGTCGGTTCCACTCGGGTAAATGGTTGCAATCATTTTCCTGAGAACAGCAATTGAATCTTCCTGTTCCTTCGCAATAATTGAATCGTTGTATGTAATTCCTGCTGAGTTTACCAAAGCACCGCTTGCCGAAGTTGTTTCTTTATCCTGTTTTCCTGCAATGTAATCCACATCTGTATCAAGCGGACAACCATTTTCATCTACGCCCTCATCTTTAGGAGTATTGGCACAGCGGTCAAGAAAATCAAGCACCCCATCACCATCGCTGTCTTCGGTGTCAATGTTTGAGAAATCAATATCGTCAAAGTATTTGTCGCGCTCGGTTTTCATACCATCACCCCACAAACTGTAGGAAAGTCCTAATGAGGTAAACAGAAAATTATCTTTTGCCTTGTTTCCTTTTCTGCTGCCTTCACCTGCGTCAGATATATTGTCAATCATATCTGTAAAATTCACATAATAGGTTGTTCCAAGGCGCATGGCAAAGCGGTTTCCTACACGGAAATTAACTCCTCCCGAAACAGGAATACTCATGCTGAACAATTTGTATTTACCAAGGCCATCAAGGTTTTGTTCGCGCAAATCTGTTTCATAATCGTAGTCGCGCTGAAGAATTACAGCATCTTCGGCCTGAGGGCTGTTTTCGTCAATACTACGGATTGTTCCGTCACTCCAGTATTGATATGAAATACCTGTTGAGCTGAGCAAATCTGTTTTAGAATCAAAACTCAGGTAACCTAACCCAACTGAAAGGAAAGGCATAATCACTTTTGGCTTTTTGTAGAAATTATCAAAGTTGTAAACTATGTTGGCGCTTCCGTTCCAGATGTTGGATTTGAAATTATAGTTGTTATCTATTCCGCGCTCATTCACTTTCATATTGCCGTGCATTACACGCAATTCCAATGCAAATGATTTGCTGATATTTCTGCCGACATTCAACTCATAAGCCATACTGCTGGTAAACAGGTGCGAAAAAGTGTTGTCTCTCACCTCACCAAAAAAGGTGAAGAAACCGGCACTAAGTCCAATTCGTGGCTTGTAAAAAGCGTCTTTGCTTTCGTCTTTCGGAACAACTGTTTTACCTTCCTGTGCAAACGCAGAAATGGTAAGGAACAGAGATACGGTGAGGAGTGTAAACGTTTTCAACATATAATTTGTGGCAAAAGTATAATGTTAATTTTATTCCTGGTTAAAATAATAAATAAGAATTTCATCAATCAGCTTTATAGGTACAGTTTTATCGCCTTTCTCCAGGCGATTGATAAACACATCTAATTCAGCTTTTTCAATTTTACCGTTTTTATTAAGATCGGCAAAATGATATTTAGGATCTATATTTTTGATTTCAATTGATTTGGGTTCCGGTGGTTTTGGTTCGACTTTAAGCACTCCTTTAGCTTCCACCGGTTTTAATTCTGTCTCCTGTGCTCCTAATACTCCGTTGGATTTAAGTTCTTCAAATTTCTTTTCTTCCTTTATTATTTCGTCCGGTTTTGCACCAACATCATCATCCTGATCAAAATAGTATTCAATAATTTCATCCATGGTAGCAATGGTAACATTCTTATCGCCATCAAACAGACGGTCAATAAACTCATTTACTTCTGCTACTTCTACCCTTCCGTTTTTGTTCAGGTCGGCAAAATAGAAGTCTCCTAGTTTTTTAGCTTCAGCTTCCTGTGTTGCTTTAGCAGCAGCAATACTATCAGTCTGCTGATCCAGTTTTTTCTGCGCTTCTTTTTGCGCTTCCGAACAACCCTCTTTATCCACTTTATCCCCTGCTTTGGTATCACGGCAACGGTCAACAACATCTAAAATACCATCCGCATCGCGGTCTTTTTCATTCACCTGAGGACAACCGTTTTTATCAACTTTCACTCCTTTGGGCGTTTCGCGGCATTTATCAAAAAGGTCAGCAATACCGTCTTCATCGGTATCAACCTGTTTTTGTTTCTTGCCTTTTGGAGCAGTGAATTTATAACTTACACCAACGGAAGAAAACAGAAACATATCCTTGCCTTCATTACCTTGTCTATTGCCACCTCCTTTGCTGCTAATGTTGTCAAGCATATCAGAAAAAGTAAGGTGATAAGTTGCGCCTAAACGGAAATGCAGATTTCTTCCCATTTTTATATCAGCACCTAAGGTAAAAGGCATTGCAAACGATATCTGTGAATATTTACCGAACCCATCCAGATTAGCATCCCGCAACTCCGTTTCATAGGTATAATCTCGTTCAATATCAGAAGCTAAGTCAACATTACCTGGTGTTTCAGGAAGATCTTTGATTGAACCATCATTCCAGTAATAATATTTTCTGCCGTCAGCATCCTGCATGTCTGCTTTTGCCCTAAAAATAAGTGCTTCAAGACCAAAACCAATAACTGGCAAAACACCCAACTTGCTATCAACATCCGGTTTTACAATGTTGTGAAAATTGTATTCAAACATCAAAGCCTGTCCAACCAAAGAAGTGCGAAAATTAAGGTTGTCGGTTGAGCGCGTTTCTTCACCAAACACTTTACCTGCAAGGAAATTATAAGAAATAGAAAACGAATTAGAAAGCGGAAGTGAAACATAAAACTGATGCCCCAGTCGCGATGAAAATGCAGGACTGTAGCCATTTAGCTTTACATCACCAAATACGTTAAGGTAACCAATATTGTAGCCAATGGATGGTGCTTTGCTGTAATTATAATTTGTGCTGTTCTGCGTTTTAACCGAATCTTTTTCAGCAGCAAATGCTGTTATAAAACAAAAGAAAAAAAAATAAAACAAGGGTAGTTTTATCTTCATATATCGGTTATTGACAGGGCTTAAATAGTGAGCCAATATACAAAAAAATGAAATCGTCTGAATGGTGAAGTTTTTTGAAATAAAAAGCCCTCCTCAAATTGAGGAGGGCTTTAATAATAAATCATTAAAGTCTTATTTTCCTCCTGAAAGGTTCAACGCTTCCTGAACTGAGATACGTGTGCCTTTATTGTAAGCTACCACAAATGAACCTGTAACACCATTGTTATCGCGGATTTCATTTGCAAATGTTTTAGCTGCGCGGTAAGAGTTGAAATTACCAACAGTATATTTGTTCCACCCTTCATGCTCTTCCCAGAAAATCTCATCAGTGATTTTGTATTCACCCTGAAACACTGATGGGGCAACTTTTTTCTTTCCTGCTGCAACCTGAGCGCGGAAAACCAAACCATCAACAGGCTTGCCTTCTTTAACAGCAACTGCAACTTCTGTTTTAACCTGTTGTTTTTTCTCTAAAGGTGCTGCTTCCTGTTGTTGTTTTTTAGCAAGTGCGTCAGCAGCTTTTTTGTCTTCATCTTGTTTTTTCTTGATTGAAGCAGCTAATTCTTTATTAGCTTTTTCAGCTGCGGCAGCATCAGCGGCAGCTTTCTCAGTAGCTGATTTTGCCTCATAAGCAGCCTTGTCAGCAGCAGCCTTTGCTTCTTGAGCTACTTTTGCAGCGGCAGCATCAGCAGCAGCTTTAGCAGCGGCTTCTTCCTTAGCTTTTTCTGCTTCAGGGTTGTTATGAGGAGTTTCAACAACGTTTACTTTTACTTCCGTGTTTGCAACCTCGGCAGCACTGATATTTATAATGCTTTTAGGCAAAGCATATTTTTGTGTTTCGTTGTTTAAAATGTAGGCAAATGTACCTTCCAAAATTTGGTTTCCGCTGGTTCCGGCAGCAACTTTCACATCATACGATACTTTAAAAGTAGTTTCAGCAGGCAATGACATCCAAAGGAATTTTGCTTTTCTGTCTTTAAATGTAAAGGTTGAGTTGGCTACATCAACTGCTGTAGCATCCAATCCTGCAGGAAGCAATTGTTCCAGTTTCGCGAAACCGCTTACCTCACCTTTGTTGACAGTAAGCGTAACTCTGAATGTGCTTTCCGGTGCTGCAGTTGCAGGCATATCAACATTCACAGACACATCCTGTGCTGAACTATTAAAAATTGACACTGTAAAAATCCACGCAGTTATCAGAGTAATTTTCTTAATCATTGGTTTGTTTTTTAAGTTAAAAAAGTGGCTAAAGATATATTATTTTGATTATTGTTCAAACAGGTAGTCTATTATTTCATACACCTCGGGAAGAGTTAGTTTTGAATTCCCTTCCAGAAATTCTTCTACCATAGTATAAGCTTCCATACCTGAAAGCTGCTTGTCTTTATTGGTATCAATCATTTCCATTTTAGTATTACCGGGAATGATGGCTTTAGGTTTCACCTGTCCGCTTTCTAATTTCTGAATTACCTGGTTCATATCCCTGCTATCATTCTTCTTTTCAGCTTTCTTCTCTTCTTTTTTAGGTACTGTACCTGAAGGTAAAGGATATTGCTCGCGCATGTCAGGGTAAATCTCAAACATCTTTGCGCGGTTAGTTCCTACTGTATCTTTATAGGTATTGGCAATTGCTTCATCACTTAGGCCGTATCCTTCTGCATCTACCTTCATACCTTTAGCGGTATTGTTTTCCATGTCTGAATAATCAGGAATGCCATCACCATCGCTGTCAACAGGGCAGCCGTTCTTGTCTGCTTTTGTTCCTTTTGGTGTATCAGGACATTTGTCTAATTCTTCAGCAATTCCGTCACCGTCTGAATCAGTTTCAACAACTCCTGTGAAATCTATGTCTGTGTATCTGCCTTCAGGAGTTTTCTTTTTAGGAGTGAAGAAATCGTAGTGAATAGTAAAGTTTGAAAACAAATACATGTCTTTTGCATCATCGCCTTTACGGACGCCTGAACCGGCTGCACTTACATTATCAATTAAGTCGGTGAATGAATAATAGAAGGTGCTTCCTAATTTCAATCGCATGCGGTCGCTTACTTTAAAATCAAAGCCAAAGGAAAGAGGAACTGTCAAAGCCACCTGCGAATATTTGCCAAGACTGTCAAGGTTTGCCTGACGTAGGTCGGTTTCGTAATTATAGTCGCGGTCAAGGGCAACAGCATTTTCTGCAGCCGGGTCAGTTTGTGCTATATCCCGAATGCTTCCATCGTTCCAGTAATAATAAGGAGAATCATTTTCGTCTTTCCAGTCACCTTTTGTATCAAAGTTTAAAACACCAATACCGGCCGATATATATGGATTGATAACTCTGTCTGGTTTCAGCATGCCGGCAAAGGTGTAGGTAAGCTGAGCGCTTCCGTTTATCGTCCTTGATTTAAAATTAAGGTTACGTTCTACTGAACGTTCGTTAGCAACAAGGTTGCCCATCACAAAATCAAAGTTTACCCTGAATGAAGGGCTGATATTCTGCGCAACATTAATGTTAAACCCGAAACTTGGAATCATGGGGTTTACAGACTTATTATGGTTTACATCGCCAAAGAAATGAAACACACCCGGACCAATGCCGATGGTAGGTTTCATATTGGTATTGGCTTTGCGAAGGCTGTCGTTCTTATGCTTTTTAACCTGTTTATCCTGATTTTCTTTCAGCTTTGTATTCCTGAGTGAATCGGCTCCGGTTTGCGCAAAACTCTGCAAACCTATTGCCACTGCAAGAACAGAAACCGATAGAACTATTTTTTTCAGCATATACTGGTTTACTGCATTGATTTACCTACTCCTGGTCAAAGAAGAAGTCAATCAAGCTATGAAGTTTTGTGGCTGAGTAATCAAGATTACCATCAAAGAACATGTCGATAGCGTTGGTGATTTCCTGTGGTGAAATAAATCCGTCACCGTCAGTATCCACTTCTGCAAACTCGCCTATACCAGCTGCTCCCTGAGCACTCTGAGGTTTATCAAACGAGAAGTAGCTTCCAACTCTTTCCGGTTTAGATTTAGGATGAGACTCCAACACTAAGTTACGCGGTGTTCCAACAGTATCAGCGCCTAAGTCATCGTAAGAATCTTCACCAATGGTTACACCTTTTGCATCAACAATAGCTCCTAATACTGAGTTTGGCTCATCGTCTTTGTAATCGGCTACACCGTCTTTATCATTGTCAAACGGACAACCATTTGCATCAACAGGAACACCTGAGGGAGTACCAGCGCACCAGTCGTCAACGTTATTGATTCCGTCACCGTCATCATCTTCATTGTCCAACGCATCAAAGTCAATTTCGTCATAAATAGAAGGAGCTGCTTTTGGTGTGCCCATTCCAATATTCCATGCAAATGAAAGTGATGTGTAGATAAATGCATCGTTTCCGCCTACTCCTTTGCTGCCTTTCAATCCGTCTAAATAGTCGGTCATGGTGATGTAGTAGGTGCCAGATGCGCACACATCAAACTTGTCTGATAATTTATAACGCAAGCCTAATCCAACAGGAATAGTCAATCCTGATTTGGTTATTGTTTTTTGCTCAGAATCTAATGATTTATCAATCTTAGTTTCGTATGAATCGTCTATAGTTGTGATGTTATACTCAGGAGTTCCGGGAGTAATGTGACCGATAGCAACTTCATCTTTAATCAGCACACCGTTAACTGTTATATACTCAGGCTCAGTGCGGATAGTTCCGTCAGCCCAATAGTGATAAGCTTTGTCGTCTTCGTTGGTAAGGTTTGTTTTAGGATCGAACATCATGTAACCAACACCGCCAAAAAGATAAGGAGAAAAGCGTGAAGCGCGGTTGAT